>JANSXN010000043.1 GCA_024742935.1 Flavobacteriaceae bacterium | reverse complement strand
ATTTCACAAGAGATAGGCGCAACGGCTTCTCAAGTGAATGTTTCAAACCTGGCAACAGGCACTTACATTATGAAAGTGACTGCTGAAGGCCAAACAGCCTCTTATCAGGTGATTAAAAAGTAATTTTTAATTTATTATAATATAAACCATCCGCCTAAGGCGGATGGTTTTTTTTTGTTCTCTATATTTGCGTATGCAAAGAACCTATTCTTTTATTATTCCTGTTTTTAACAGACCTCAAGAAATTCAGGAACTCCTGGATAGCTTTTCAAAATTGATTTCTCATATAGAGTTTGAGATTGTAATCATTGAAGATGGCTCAACTTTAAAATCTGATAAGATTGCTTTAGGGTTCAAAAACAAACTCAACATCAGTTATTTTTTTAAGTCAAATAGTGGTCCCGGAGATTCCAGAAATTTTGGAATGCAAAAAGCAACCGGAAACTATTTTATTATTCTTGATTCAGATTGTTTATTACCTCCAGAGTATTTGATGGAAGTAGACAAAGCTCTTACCAATCATTTTTTAGATTGTTTTGGTGGTCCTGATGCAGCTCACTCAAGTTTTACTCCATTGCAAAAAGCAATCAATTATGTAATGACTTCGTTTTTAACCACAGGAGGTATAAGAGGAAGCAATAAAACTGTTCAACAATTTGAACCCAGAAGCTTTAATATGGGGATTTCAAAAAAAGCGTTTCAAAAGTCAGGTGGTTTTGGAAAGATTCATCCCGGAGAAGACCCTGATTTGTCCCAACGCCTTTTAAAGCTTGGATTTCAAACCGGATTTATTGAAAAAGCATTCGTCTATCATAAAAGACGTATTTCTTGGAGTACCTTTTACAATCAAGTGAAGAAATTTGGATTGGTAAGACCCATTTTATCAAAATGGCACCCAGAGTCTTCAAAAATTAGTTTTTGGTTTCCATCTTTGTTTGTTGTTTACACCTGCCTTTCTATTGTTTTACTTTTTATGGAAATATGGATTTCAATTATACCTTTGGGACTTTATACTTTGGCAATTGTATTAGACTCGACTATAAAAAATAGAAGTTTATGGATAGGGATATTAAGTAGTTTTGCCGTGTTTATTCAGTTTTTTGGTTATGGTTTGGCATTTATAAAATCAACTTTTTTCATTCATTTATTAAATGAAAATCCGAAAAAGTGTTTTCCACAATTGTTTTTTGACTAACTTTAGAAAAACCATTCGAATTAAACTAAAAAATCACAAATGAAAATTATTGGTCTTACCGGCGGTATAGGAAGTGGTAAAAGTACTGTAGCCAGAATGTTCAATGAACTTGGGGTTGCTGTATATATTGCAGATGATGAGGCAAAAAATATTATGCGTCAAAAGGAAGTTAAGGAGAAAATTATCCTTCTGCTTGGTAAGGAAGCTTTTGTTGAGAATGAGTTAAATAAAAAATTTATAGCTGAAAAAGTTTTTCAGAACCGTACTCTTCTTGAGCAACTCAATGAAATTGTCCATCCAGCCGTTGCTGTACACTTTTCAGAATGGATTCAAAATCAAAAAGGCGCTTATGTTATTAAAGAAGCCGCAATCTTGTTTGAAAATGGAGGTTATAAACAATGTGACAAAACAATTTTAGTCAAAGCAAATAAGGACCTGAGACTCAAACGTGTTTTAAAAAGAGACAAAAGCACAGTTAGTGAAGTTGAAGCACGTATGAAAAATCAATGGACGGATGCTAAAAAAGAAAAACTGGCAGATTTTATCATAGAAAATAATCAAGGACTTCGCGAATTAAGACTTCAAGTTGGTTCAATTCACCACAAATTAATAAAATAGCTTTTTTATTGGCATTTGTTTTGTTAACATTTGGTTAAACCATTAAATGGCTAAATGTTAAAATCTTACTTTTGAGCTATGAGCAAAAAACTTTTTTTACTTCTCATATCTTTTATGAGTCTTTGTTTATTGGGAATCATTTTTGTTCAGGTATATTGGATTAAAAACTCTTTTGAAAACAAGGAAGATCAATTCAATTATAATGTAAGACAATCATTAATTGCAACATCTTCAGATTTACAGAAGCAAGAGCTAGATTATTATTTTCGATTATATTCTGAAGTAGCTGATAGCATTGGCAAACCAGATACTTCAACGTTCAGAGAAATAGTTTATACAAATACAGATAACATAACAAATGAAACATTTGTTTATTCCAGCGGGCTGTTAGAAGAAGACTTTAAGCTTTCTTCAAATTTTCTTGATATGGGAATTGACAGTATTAATTTCAGAAAATTTACCAGTAGAAAGTTTTCAGCAGTAATCAAACCGGGAATTGATGACAACTCTTATAAAAGAGAATACAGTGAGGTAGCAACCAGAAACCTTGATGATTTGTCAAATTTTCAGCTTAGGGAGACCTTTAAAGATATCGCAAAACAAACACCAATTCATAAAAGGGTTAACACTGAAGATATTGAGAGATTGATAAAGCACCAATTGGAAAGTAGAGATTTGAATCTCGATTTTGAATTTGCGATTTTTAGTAAAGGTCTTTCGACAAAAGTAGCTTCTGAAGAGTTTGTTTATGAGAAGGACTCTCCAGACATTTATAGTGTGCCTTTGTTTATTGATGAAAACAGAAGCTTTAAATATGAGTTGTTAGTTTCTTTTACCAAAAAACAAAGATTTGTATTCTCTTCAGTATTGAGTATGGGGGTTTTGACTTTGTTCTTAACGACCATTATTATTTTAGCATACTATAGTGCTATCAAACAATTGATAAGACAACGACAAATTTCTGAAATTAAAACTGATTTCATTAACAATATGACACACGAGTTCAAAACACCCATTGCAACCATTAACCTGGCACTGGATGCTATGAAGAATCCTATGATTTCTGAAAATAAAGAAACGATGCAGCGTTATTTAAAAATGATCAGAGAGGAAAACAAAAGAATGCACGCACAGGTTGAAAATGTACTACGTATATCAAAACTCGAAAAAAGAGATTTAAACATTAAGAAAGAAAGGCTTAAACTCCATGAATTGATAGAAGACGCAATGACGCACGTTCAATTGTTGGTAGAAGATCGTGGAGGTTATATTAAGACACATTTTGACGCTCAGAAATCATCAATTTTAGCCAATGAATCGCATTTTACTAATGTTATTGTGAATATATTGGATAATGCCATTAAATATTCACCCAATGCACCAAAAATTGATATTTTTACTGAAAATGTTAAAAACAGTATCATTCTTAAAATTCAAGATCAAGGAAGCGGAATGAGTAAAGTAGCACAAAAACGAATTTTTGAAAAATTTTATAGAGAACATACAGGAAATATTCACAACGTAAAAGGACACGGACTTGGACTTTCTTATGTAAAGCGAATTATCGATGACCATCAGGGTCAGATATTTGTGGAAAGTGAGAAAGGAAAAGGAAGTACCTTTATAATTAAACTTCAATTAATATCTTAAGTCATGGAAACTGAAAATAAAAAAATTCTATTAGTAGAAGACGATCCAAATTTTGGAACCGTATTAAAAGATTATTTAACAATGAATAATTACAATGTCACCCACGCTAAAAATGGTATGGAAGGCTTTGAAAAATTTAAAAAAGATGATTATGATCTCTGCATCCTCGATGTTATGATGCCTTATAAAGATGGCTTTACTCTAGCAAAGGAAATAAGAGAGAAAAATCAAGAAGTGCCCATTATTTTCTTAACTGCAAAAGCAATGAAAGAAGATGTTTTAAAAGGCTATAAAGTGGGAGCAGATGATTATTTAAACAAACCCTTTGACTCTGAAGTGCTTTTGATGAAAATCAAAGCAATCATACAAAGAAAAGCGACTGAAACTTTGGCAGACAGCAAGCAGTTTGACTTTCAAGTGGGGAACTTCCATTTAAACTCAAAATTACGTTTTCTCACCTACAAAGATCAAAAACCCGATAAACTATCACCAAAAGAAAATGAATTATTGCGTCTTCTTGCATTGCATAAAAACGACTTAATGCCTCGTGAATTGGCTTTGACAAAAATATGGAGAGATGACAATTACTTTACTTCAAGAAGTATGGATGTTTATATTGCAAAACTTAGAAAATACCTAAGCAAAGACGATGATGTTGAAATTTTAAATATTCACGGAGAAGGTTTCCGCCTTGTTGTAAAAAGTGAAGTAGATAATTAATACTTTTAAATGGGTTAATCTTCCTGTATCTTTTTATTTGATTTAGCACTTAAAGAACTTGCTTAATGCTATTTTTTTGAAGTAAAAACTCAAAACATCTTAACTGTCTAGGATGTTTTGAGTTTTATGTGTTTTATAATGTTGTTTACATCTTCATCATATTCAAACCATTTAATTTCAGTATCTTTTCTCATCCATGTGAGCTGTCTTTTTGCATAGCGCCTCGAGTTTTTTTTGATTTCTTCAATGGCCTTTTCAAGTGAGATTTCTTCGTTTAAAAACGAAAATAATTCTTTATATCCAACTGTTTGTAGGGCATTCAAATGTCGTCGGTCATAAAGTACTTTTGCTTCATTTAAAAGTCCTGCCTCCATCATCAAATCCACTCGATTGTTAATACGCTCATAGAGTAGCTTCCTATCTGCTTTCAATCCTATTTTTAGTATATTAAAATCTCGTTTTTTTGACTTTTTCTTTAAAAAAGAAGAATAGGGTTTACCTGACCCAATACAAACCTCCAGAGCTCTTATCAATCTGTGTGCATTGTTTTTATCAACAACTTCATAATATCCAGGGTCTAGTTGTTGAAGTTTTTTTTGTAAAGTTGAAATACCACTTTCCAAAAATACTTTTTGAAGTTCTTCTCTTATTTTTGGAGCAATTACAGGAAAATCGTCCAGACCTTTAAGGACTGCATCTATATACAAACCGGAACCTCCTACAAGAAAGAGCTTGTCTTTTTGTTTGAATTTATTTTCTATTACCTGTATGGCATCCATTTCATAGTCACCAACGCTATAATCCCTTTCAATAGAGATATGATGAATAAAATGATGAGGAACTATGTCTAATTCTGAAGGCGAAGGAACAGCGGTGCCAATACGCATTTCTTTGTAAAACTGACGGGCGTCTGCTGAGATAATTTCAGAATTAAAAAAGCTGCCCAAAGCTATTGAAGTAGCCGTTTTTCCAATGGCTGTTGGACCAACAATTGTGATGAGGTATTTTTCTTGTTGTCCCAAATCTAGATTCTAATTTTTGCTCCACAATTATAACAAAAAGCAGCGCTTTTTTTGTGATTTTGAGTATTACATACAGGACAAACAATATCTGCTTTTCTTATTTTATTACTACTCTTTTCTTTCATCAATTTCTTTTTGGATTTTTGCTTTGCAAACTCTGCAGAGACAATACCAGTTGGAACTGCGATAATACCATAACCCACAATCATAACCAGCATACTCAAAAATTGCCCAAATGGAGTTATGGGAACGATGTCACCATACCCCACTGTTGTGAGTGTTACCACTGTCCAGTAAACACCTCTGGGAATACTCGTAATTCCCGCTTTTGGTCCTTCTATTAAAAACATTAAAGTTCCTATTACCATAGCAATAATTAATACTGAAAAAAGAAAAACGGTAATTTTTGCTCGACTGGCTCTTAGTGCAGATTTTAAATTGGTGGCTTCACCAACAAAATTGCCCATTTTTAAAACCCTAAAGAGCCTTAATAATCGCAATGCTCTAACACTTGAAAGTAGATTACTTCCCGAGATAAAAAAGGAAAGATACATTGGAAGAATGGCTAGTAAATCAATAATACCATAAAAACTAAAAATATATTGCCAGGGTTTTTTGGTAGAAAAAATTCGAAGAATGTATTCAATTGTAAAAAGGGAGGTGAAAATCCATTCTGCAACCATTAAAGCTTGATGGTATTTTGCATCTATTTCTTTAACAGACTCAAGCATTACTGCCAGTACACTTAAGAGTATAAATATGAGAAGAAAAACGTCAAATAACTTTCCTGCGCGGGTATTTGTTCCATAAATGACAATGTAGATTTTTTGTCTTATCGTATCAATTCTAGTCTTAGGCTCTTCATTTATCATTATCAGATATTCATTAAAGTATATTCAAATTTACTAAACAATTATTTAAATATTTTTAGGTCTCTAAATTTATAATTCTCATTACTTTATTTCTTCTCAAATAACTCTGTATAATATGTTGGGCATCTTTGTTATTTGACATGGGAGTAATCAAAGATTTCAAAACGGCTGTATTTGTAATTTGATAGTTTAAATTATAAAAGGCGATACCTTTAAAAATGCCATTCTCGATATGAACCACACTGCGCTCATCAATATCTCTACCGCGATCAATAATGAGCATGTTTTGATTTTCAAAACTGTTTTTTATTAGAAAATCTTGTGCTTTGCTGTTGTAGCTTTCCGGTGATTCCTCGCCAATACAGGCCCCGGCACATTCTTTAATGGAATGTGAAAAACAGGCTCCTTTTGTTTGGTATAAGCCCGTGAGTTTCTGACACAAACCATAGCTTTCAGTGATTTTAAATAGGCTGTTTTTTGCTTGCTGGTAGTTTGTAAAAGTAGTAATGGGTTTTTTTCGCGCGTCAGCTTTTTCAATTTTTAAGTTGATATAGCCGTTTTCATCTTTAAAACTATTGAGTTGGTATTGATAAATGGTTTTTCTTAAAGCCCTGTTGTAGATGGGTTTATTGATTTTTATTTCTTCATTTTCTTTGAGCTGGGCTATTAAGTCGCTTCCGGTGAGTTCAAATGATACTGAGTGGACATCCTCTTGTATTTTCTTTGACTTTCTATTGTCTGAAGTAAAGTGCTGAATCACGCGCTTTTTCAGGTTTTTACTTTTACCAATGTAGATAATTGTCCCATCTTCTTTATGCATATAATAAACACCGGTTTCTCCTGGAATTTTTTCTATGATGCGTAACAGCTTTTTATCGACTTGCCTTTTTGGAGCTAGCCGAATGGTACTGCTTAGAATTTCCTTTTTGGAGTCTTTTGATAGCAACAATTTGAAAAGGGTTACGGTTGCTTTAGCATCTCCGGAGGCTCTGTGACGGTCACTCATGGGGATACCCAGTTCACGCACAAGTTTGCCAAGACTGTATGATTTTACATCGGGGAGTAGTTTTTTTGAGAGTTCAACTGTGCAAAGGGTTTGTCTTTCAAATTCAAAACCCAGGCGATTGAATTCTGTTTGGAGGATTCTGTAATCAAAACTGGCGTTATGAGCTACGATAATACTGTCTTGAGTGATTTCAACGATGCGTTTTGCCACTTCATAAAACTTGGGTGCTTGCCTTAGCATATCGTTGTTGATTCCGGTAAGGTTAACGACAAAGGGCTGTATGGGAATTTCCGGATTGACAAGGCTGATAAATTGGTCGATGATTTTAACACCATCAAATTTGAAGATGGCAATTTCAGTGATTCCTTCTTCATTGTATTTACCACCTGTAGTTTCTATGTCGAGTATTGTATACACTGTTTATTAATAATTTCTTTCGCCAAATATGGCACTTCCAATACGCACCATCGTACTCCCATATTGAAGAGCTAGAGTGTAATCACCACTCATTCCTGTTGATAGCTCTGTCATTCCATATTTATTTTTCAATTGATCAAAAAAGGATTTAATAAAATGAAATTCGCTTTCAATTTGGCTTTTATTTTCAGTAAATGTAGCCATTCCCATTAATCCTTTGATTCTTATATGCTTAAGGTTTTTAAATTCTTCACTTTCTAAAAGTTGTGTGATTTCTTCTGGGTCAAATCCAAATTTTGTTTCTTCTTTGGCTATATATACTTGGAGTAAACAGTTGATGATACGGTTGTTTTTTTGTGCTTGTTTATTAATTTCTTTGAGGAGTTTTAAACTGTCAACCGCGTGAATTAAGTGAACATATGGAGCGATATATTTTACTTTGTTGCGTTGCAGGTGACCTATCATATGCCAATGGATGTCCTTGGGCATTTCCTCCCATTTTTTAGTCATTTCCTGTGCTTTGTTTTCACCAAAATCCCTTTGTCCTGCATCATAGGCTTCCCTAATTTGAATAACAGGTTTGGTTTTTGAAACGGCAATAAGTGTCACATTTCCCGGAAGGGATGCTTTTATAGTTTCTAGGTTTTGTTTAATATTCATTCCTTAATTCTCTGTGATTCTTTACGTAAAGTCTCTGCTTTCTCAGTTGCTAATTTTTAAAACTCATAAATTGTAATTCCACTGCGCAATTTTGGTTCAATATAAGTGCTTTTGGGTGGCATTTTAAGACCTTGGTCTGCAATGTGTTTAAGTTGATCAATCGTTGCTGGTTTTAATCCAAAACCAACTTCAAATTCTTTGCTATCAACTTTTGCCTTAACAAACGCCATATCATTGCGACCATGCACATATTCAATGCGATTATTATTTCTCAAATTATTTATACCTAATAAAGGCTTTAAAATGGTTTTATATAGAATTTGAGCATCCAAATCATCGAGTGCATTTTCAATTTTGTAGCTTGAGCTCCGCAGTTGTAGCGAGTAAAATTCTCCTGACAAATACATGCTAAAATGATGGGTTTTAGAGGGTTTGTAATAATTGAATCCTCTATTTTCAATTTTATAAAAAGTATCCAGAGCAATTAAAAACTCTTCTTTGCTGTGCCCGTTTAAATCTTTTACGAGCCTGTTAAATTCATAAATGGTGAGTTGCGACTCCGGGATTAAATAACTCATAAAAAAGTTATAGTTTTCTTCTCCTGTATGTTTTTCATTGGACGATTTCAAATCCCGATGCAAAAGGTATGAAGAAGCAGAACGATGATGCCCGTCTGCTATGTAAAGATTTTTGCATCTTCCAAACTCTTTTTTGATTGTATTAATGATTTTGGGATTATCAACTTTCCAGAGGTAATGAGTGTCTCTATAGGTTGTTGTAAACTCATATTCAGCACGTGTTTGCGAATTTTCTTTTATAATTTCTTCCAGAATGTTATTGTCTGGATACGTAATTAAAACAGGTTCTGCATTGAATCCCACAGTTTTCAGATAGTCTTTAAAAATAATTTCGCGTTCCTCCAGGGTGTCTTCGTGTTTTTTGATTTTATCTTCTTCATATTCTATGGCACTGGTGGCTGCAATTATACCTTCATACTTTTGATTGTCGCGATCTACAATTTTATAAATGTAATAGGAGGGAACGGAGTCTTGAATAAAGATGCCTTCTTCCTTGAATTCTTCATAGCGGTTTTTAACCAGTTTGTATCGATCCACGCCCGAAATTTCTTTATGGTATTTATATCCCGGATTGACGATGTGTAAAAAAGAAAATGGATTGTTGTTGAGACGGGCTTCTCTTTCCTCTTGGGTATAGCTTTGATAGGCCCTTGATGCAATGAGACTTACTTTATCTCTGGTGGGTCTTACGGCTTTAAAAGGAAGGACTTTTGCCATAATTAGTCAATTAGTTTTAACTGTTCCAACTCAATAATTTTAATATTTCTTCCTTCGATTTCAATAAGACCTTCTTTGTTAAAGCTTGATAAGGTTCTAATTAAGCTCTCGGTTGCAATGCCGGCAACGCTGGCAAGATCACTTCGGGATATTTTTATGCTTTCATTATTTTTTTTATTCATTTTTTCAGCAAACTGAAGTATGGTAGCTGCTGTTTTTTTTCTAACAGACCCATAAGCCATTTGTAACAATTGTTCTTTTATCTCGGCAATGTTGTCTGAAAGCAGGTTGATTAAATCAAAATTAACTTTGTGATTTTTATTTAATACGGAGATTAATTCCTCTTTAGGCATCGCAACAAGTTCACAATTTTCCATAGCTGTTGCAGATTCCGGATAGGGGATGTTTTGAAGTAATGAAGCATAACCAAACAAATCATCTTCTTTAAAAAGTGCTGTTGTGAGCTCTTTGCCAGATTCATCAATCCTGTGACACTTTACGATACCTTTATTGATTAGGTAAATGTAATTAGAATGATTCCCTTGATTGAAAATAGATTCGCCTTTTTTAAAGGTTTGTTCTGTTCCATTATCGTCTATATAATTTTTCAAATCATGGAGAGAACGCAGGTTTGAAGTATCTTCCTCTAATTGTTTTTGTTCCCTCTGTTCCTTTAAAATAGTAGCTTTAGCCAGGCGGCTTTCAAGGGCACTTAACAAGTCATGTTCTTCAAATGGTTTTGTGAGGTAATCATCGGCACCCAGATCCATTCCTTTTCTGATGTCTTTGTGTTCAGTTTTGGCTGTGAGAAAAATAAAAGGGATAAATTTTGTTGAATCCTCTTTTGAAAGTTCAGCTATCACTCCATAGCCATCGAGTTCGGGCATCATAATGTCACAAATTACAATATCGGGTAAGATGTTTTTTGCAGTAGTAACACCAATTTTTCCATTGGGGGCGGTGATGACTTCATAACCTGCCAGTTCAATTAATTCTGCCGTGTTTTCTCTCACTGCGACATCATCTTCTATTAATAATACTTTGAACATATTTTTTTATTTGCTGTTTGCTACTAGAGGTATTGTCATCGTAAAGGTGCTGCCCTCGTTTTCTGAACTTACAAAACTAATGGTTCCATTCAAATTTTTCAAATGACTTTTTACAATGTTGAGACCAATACCGGTGCCTTGATCATTAATGGCATTTTCTGCCCTGAAATATCTGCTAAAAATATGAGGTTGTGCCTCTGCCGGGATTCCCATTCCCTGATCTGTAACCGAAATAGTGAGAATTTTATCTGTACTTTCAACATCAATTTTTATGGTTGTATTTTCAGGGGAGTATTTGATAGCGTTATGGATGAGGTTTGAAAGGCACAATTCCATAATTTTCTCATCTTGTGTGAGGGTGTATTCATCAACTTCGGGAGGGAAATCTATGCGTTGTCCACCTTTCAGAAGCATATTTGCATTATAAACTACTTCGTTAATTACTTTACTCAATTTAAATGTAGTGGGTCTGTAAGTTTCTTTACCGGAATCCAGTCTTTCAACTGAAAGAAAATCGTTGAGAATGTTGTTGAGGTAATGCACTTTGTCTGTTATGGTGCGCAGGTGTTTGTCTCTTTTTTCCTGCTGTTCTTCAAGTTTGTATTTGCCAAGAAGTATAGTAGATGTTAAAATACCACTTAGAGGTGTTTTAAACTCGTGAGAAACCATAGAGAGAAACTTGGTTTTTAATTCGTTGAGTTCTCTTTCTTTTTTTAAAGCAGACTTGATTTTTCTTTCAGCGATTTTTCTTTTTTCAATTTCCCTTTCAAGTTCTATTACATTGCTGTGAAGCTCTTTGGTGCGCTCTTGTATTCGTTCTTCAAGGGCTGCATTAAGTTTAATTATTTTTTGCTCTTGTTTAACTCGTTCACTAATGTCAATGACAAGTGCCATAACATACTTATAATTTTCCCATTCAAAGGGATTTAAGCCTGCTTCAACAGGTATATATGCACCCGATTTATGAACACCAAATAAATTTCGACCGTGACCCATTTGACGTTTGTCACTTTTTTTGATAAAATCTTTTACATAAGATTTATGTTTTTCGTGAATTTCTTTAGGAATTAAAATATCCAGGTGTTTCCCTATGAGTTCTTCTGTTGAATAACCAAACATATCCAATAGTGAATTGTTGACAGAAACAATTTGTTGTTTGTTGTCAACAATCACCACACCTTCAGAAATAGATTCTGATATGAAGTTGAGTAAACTGTTATCCTTTTCAAAAATTTTCATTCCTCAAAGTTAAGCATTCTACTTCTGTGGTAAAAGTTTTATTGGTCTTTGTAGAGGCATTTTTTTATGATGACAATTATCATAGTTTAAACACGACAAGTATCGCAAATTTGCAATGTAAATATTAAGGAAATCAATAAAATCAAAATACGATGAAAAACCTAAAGAATTTTTTCAAAATAGCAATAATGGCAATTCTGGTTGCTATCACTTTTACTCAAATAACAATTGCCCAGGAAGTCAGAGTAAACAATGCAACGAGTAATTTGACCATTTTTGGAACTTCAAATATTCACGATTGGGATATGAAAGCTGAAAAACTTTCAGGTGTTGCAACTTTCAAAATGGAGGACGGTAAACTTTCAGGAGTAGAAAAATTAAATTTTTCTGTTGAAGTGGAAAGTTTAAAAAGCGGAAAAAGCGGTATGGATAAAAACACATACAATGCACTTGACAGCAAATCTCACAAAACGATTACTTACACCCTTACTAAAGTAAACAAAGTGACTGAAACCGCTAACAATACTTTTTCGATTGAAACAACCGGAAATTTAAAAATTGCAGGTGAAACTAAGCTTATTCCCATAAAATTTATTGCAAAAACAAATGATAATAAAGTTGCTCTTTCCGGAAAGGTTGATTTGAATATGACCCATTATAAAATAGAACCGCCAAAAGCTTTGATGGGTACCATAAAAACCGGAGAAGACGTGACAATAGACTTTGAAGTAATTTACAACTAACTATAAACAAACAAAAGAAACAGTATTAATCATTAAATTCCAAAACTATGAAAACAATAAAAAAATTAACACTTGTACTTGTTGTGATACTACTATCTGCAACAACTTTTGCTCAAGATAAAAGACATCTTGATAATTACAGAAGCCCTGATAAAGACGGTATCAACGTTTTTGAAGCCCCAAAAGACTCTATCTCTACATTTGATGGAGTAAAAGTAAGATTAGGTGGTGCATCTGCACTTCAGTATCAGTCTGTTAATCACGAAAACAGCGGTGATGTAGAGTTAATTGAAATTGGAGACAACTTCAATTTGGCAACTGCAAACCTTGACCTTGATGTGGCGCTTGCCGATGGTGTGAGAATGCATTTAAGAACTTATTTGTCTGCTCGCCACCACCCAGAAGCTTGGGTAAAAGGTGGGTATATGCAAATAGATAACTTCAACTTTATTAGTGAGGGATTCCTTGCAGAGACAATGAAGTATGTAACCATCAAGTTTGGACATATGCAAAACAACTATGGTGATGCACACTTTAGAAGAACAGACAACGCTATGGCACTTTACAACCCATTTGTTGGTAACTACATTATGGATTCTTTTACTACCGAAGTGGGTGGAGAAGTCTATTTCCAGAAAAACGGATTCCTTATGATGGTAGGATTATCAAATGGTAAATTAAATCAAGCGGTAACCAATCCCGGTAAAACAAGCCCTTCATTCTTAGGGAAGTTAGGTTATGACAAGCAACTCAATGAAGATTTGAGATTCCGTATTACAGGTTCTGTTTACAGTACGGCTCATTCTTCAAGAACTTGGCTTTATGCCGGTGACCGTGCAGGTTCAAGATATTACCTGGTGATGGAATTACCAGATGCAAATGCTACAGCTCAATTTACTTCAGGACGTTTTAATCCTTCATTAAACAACCAAATGACTTCAGTTATGATCAATCCATTTGTAAAGTATGGCGGATTTGAGTTCTTCGGTATGTATGAAAGAGCAGAAGGTAAAGCAAGAACAGAAGCTGAAACCAGAGTGTTTACTCAATTAGGTGCAGAAGCACTTTACAGATTTGGAAGTACTGAAAACTTCTACATAGGAGGTCGTTTCAACCAAGTGAGTGGTGAGCAAATTGGAACAGGAAATGATATTGATATTAACAGAATCCAGTTTGGTGGCGGATGGTTTTTAACCAAAAATGTATTAGCCAAAATAGAATATGTAAACCAAACCTATGATGGATTCTCTGCCGGAGATCGTTTTGATGAAGGCAAATTCAACGGACTTATGGTAGAAGCCGCAATAAGTTTCTAAGTTTGTTTTAGTTCAATGAAGGGGAGGAGACTTTTAAAAATCTCCTCCCTTTTTTGTAATTTTAAGTCACTTTTATTAAATGTTTTAAAATGAGAACTTTATTAAATTTTGTATTGGCAGCCTTATGTTTCTCCTTTATAATTAAGGGGGAAATCATTCAGCGTGAGGTTTTAATCACAAATGAAAGTTTTCTATATATCAAAGGGACTTCAAACATCAATACTTTTACCTGTGTGTATGATGCAGCAACGCTTTCAAGAAAAGTACCTGTTCAATTTTCACATTCAAATAACACTATGCATTTTAAAAATGTAAAAATGCAATTGCAAAACAAAGGCTTCAATTGTGGTAATCGAGGTATTAACAACGACTTTCACGATTTGCTTCAAACCAATAAGTACCCAAATATCAACTTTGAACTACTTAGTGCAACTCATTACAAAAACAGTATACAAACACAAGTTGCAATTGAAATTGCGGGCATTAAAAGACAGTACAAAGTATCTGTCAAAACAAATGGTGAACTCGCTCCACTTGAAGGCGTGCTTTGTGTCAATATCACCGACTTTGGATTAACCCCTCCCAAAAAAATGATGGGAATGATTGTGGTAAGAGAGGATATTGAAATTGTTTTTGGATTTGACCTTCAGGTATTGGAATAAAAAATTAATAATCTCATCATTTCAAACATTCTAGTCGTTGAACACACCCTTAAAAGATAAAACAAGCTGCTTCCACTGTGGTGATTCCTGTAAACCGGGAACATTGGTTTTTGACCAAAAAGAATTTTGTTGTAACGGCTGTAAAACGGTTTATGAAATCTTTTCAGACAATGATCTTACGTGTTACTATGATATGCAATCTTCACCGGGTGCGATCCCAAAAGACCTTGAAGGCAAATATGATTTCCTTGATAACAAGTCTATTGCAGATAAATTACTTGAGTTTGATGATGGTGTAAATCAAATAGTCACTTTATATATTCCACATATTCATTGTAGTTCCTGTATCTGGATTCTTGAAAATCTCAACAAGTTAAGCCCCGGAATATCAAACTCTCAAGTGGATTTTCCACAAAAAACAGTGCGGGTTCAGTTTCAAAAAACGCAGATTACTTTTAGAGAAGTTGTTCATTTATTGAGCAGTATTGGCTATGAACCTTACATCAGTATGGAAAACTATGAAGGCAAGCAAAAACCGGTTGACCGCAGCCTGATGTACAAACTCGCAATTGCGGGATTTGCTTTTGGAAATATAATGTTTCTCTCCTTTCCTGAGTATTTTGATTTTGGGGATTACTGGCTGGAGCATTACAAACCCTTTTTCAGATGGTTGATGTTTGCGTTTTCTTTGCCTGTTTTTTTCTATTCGGCTTCGGGTTATTTTATATCGGCTTATAAGGGATTGCGGGTTGGTTTTTTGAATATTGATGTGCCTTTGGCTTTGGGTATTCTTGTGCTTTTTGTACGCAGTGTTATCGAAATCAGTTTTGATCTGGGTACCGGCTTTTTTGACAGCCTTACGGGCTTGGTATTTTTTCTTTTACTCGGTAAATTTTTTCAGCAGAAAACCTATAATTTTCTCTCTTTTGAACGGGATTATAAATCTTATTTTCCCATTTCGGTCACACGAATCAGTGAAGGAAAAGAAGAAGCCATCTCAGTTTATGACATCAAGGAGGGCGACCGGTTGCTTATTAGGAATGAAGAACTCATCCCTGTGGATGGTATTTTTATAAAAGGGAATGCGCGCATCGATTACAGTTTTGTCACCGGTGAGTCAGTGCCCATTAAAAAAGAGTCTGGCGACAAACTTTTTGCCGGCGGTAAACAAATTGCCGGAGCCATCGAGATGGAAAGTTTAAAAAGTGTGTCACAAAGTTATCTCACACAGTTGTGGAGTAATGATGTATTTAATAAAGACAAGGAACACGATTTTGTAGGTCTCACAAATACCATCAGTAAATATTTTACTGTAGTCATCTTGGCAATTGCCTTTGGTGCTTTGGGTTACTGGATGTTTTTTGATGTTTCTATTGCCATTCAAGCGTTTACGGCGGTTTTGATTATTGCCTGCCCCTGTGCTTTGGCGATGTCGGCACCATTTACTTTGGGTAATATGTTGCGCATTTTTGGAAAACTGAAATTTTATCTCAAAAATGCCAATGTGATTGAAAAACTCGCTAAAATTGACACGCTTATTTTTGATAAAACCGGAACCATTACGTCCAATGATAAAAATGCGATTGTCTATACCGGTTCCGCTTTAAGCGAAATGGAAACCAATCTGCTCAAATCGACGTTGAGAACTTCAAATCACCCGCTAAGCCGTTCCCTTTATGAGATGTTAAAGGAAAACGACATCCTTACACTCGATGAGTATGAAGAACTGCCCGGAAAGGGACTTTCAGCAGGAGCAAAAGGAAATCAAATAAAAGTGGGAAGCGCTGATTTTGTTGGAAATACAATTTCTGAAAATTCAAAATCACATTTTGAAACCGTTGTACACGTGAGTACAAACAATACATACAAAGGAAAATATGTTTTTACAAACCGATATCGTGAAGGTGTTGATACTGTTTTTGAATCGCTGAGTGGTGAGTACCATTTAGGCATACTTTCCGGTGATAATGAAGGGGAGCGCGACTATCTTGAGGAAATTCTTCCTTCCGGTACACAAATGAATTTTAACCAAAAGCCCAAAGACAAACTGGAGCACATTGCCGGTTTACAGGAGTTTGGACACCAAGTGGCGATGATAGGTGACGGACTCAACGATGCAGGGGCCTTGCAGCAAAGCAATGTGGGTATAGCCGTTTCAGAAAACGTCAATGTGTTTTCACCCGCCTGCGATGGGATTCTCGATGCCACTAAGTTTAAAGAACTTCCCAGCTATTTGAAAGCTGCCAAAAAATCCATCAATATCATCAAGGCAAGTATTGCCATTTCGTTTTTGTACAATGTTGTGGGCTTGTTTTTTGCTGTTACCGGTCAGTTAGCACCAGTTGTTGCAGCTATCATAATGCCGATGAGCTCCATTAGTGTTGTTGTATTTACGACGATGATGACCAATTGGATTGGGAGAGATTTGAAGTGATAATTCATTATTATATTGTCTATTTCATTCATAGGTTTTTGATCAACTTTATTCAGTGATGTACAAACACTCACCACTCACCACTCACCACTAAATAAACCAATTTCACTATATTTGGTTTTCTAATTAAACCCTTAGCAGATGCATTTAAAATCCCTTCTCACTTTCACGATTATTCTTTTTGTTTTACAACAAGCATTTTCTCAACAACGCACCATTCCGGTTGACACTACTATTTTTACTCAGGATCGGGTGACTGTTAATGGAATACTTATAAATTATAACGTAACCACCGGCACCCAACCTGTGTGGGATGAAGCAGGGAAACCCATAGCTTCGTTGCATTACACATATTATACGCGTAACAACGTTCAAAATAAAGAACATCGCCCACTGGTAATCTCATTTAATGGCGGTCCCGGTTCTGCTTCTGTGTGGATGCACCTGGCATATACCGGTCCGCGTATTTTGAACATTGACGATGAGGGTTATCCCTTACAGCCTTATGGATTTAAGGACAACCCATACTCCATACTCGATGTGGCCGATATCGTATATGTCAACCCTGTAAATACAGGTTATTCAAGGATGATACCGGCTGATGGGGAAGGGGTAGATCGTAAAAAATTCTTTGGCATCAATGCAGATATTACTTATTTGGCAGAGTGGCTCAATACGTTTGTAACGAGAAACAATCGCTGGCTTTCGCCGAAATATCTCATTGGAGAAAGTTATGGAGGCGTAAGGGTTGCCGGCCTTTCATTGGCACTTCAAAACCGCCACTGGATGTATCTCAATGGCGTCATAATGGTTTCGCCGGCAGATTATAAAATAGTGCGTAGTGACAATTTGGAATCTCAAGCACTCAGCTTACCCTATTTTGCTGCTACCGCCTGGTACCACAAACAACTCGCTCCGGCATTGCAACAAAAAGATTTATATGATATTCTCCCCGAAGTGGAAGATTTTACCATCAATCAGTTAATGCCGGCAATTGCGAAAGGCGGATTTATAGAGGAAACAGAGCGCAAAGCCATCGCTCAAAAAATGGCAACCTATTCCGGTTTAACCGAAAAAGAGATTTTACAACACAATCTGGTTGTGCCAACAAGTTATTTTTGGAAAGCTCTTTTGCGGGATGAAACAGGCAACACCATAGGCAGACTTGATTCACGTTATCTGGGTATTGATAAAATGGAAGCAGGAACTTCACCTGATTACAGTGCCGAGCTCACCTCATGGTTGCACTCATTTACCCCGGCAATCAACCATTATTTTCAAAATGATTTGGGTTTTAAAACCGATATCAAATACAATATGTTTGGCAATGTGCGCCCCTGGGATATGGAAAATGACAACACCCGAGATGATTTGCGGCAGGCAATGGCTCAAAACCCTTATTTAAATGTGTTGTTTCAAAGTGGTTATTATGATGGTGCAACGACTTATTTTCACGCTAAATACACTATGTGGCAAATGGATCCCAGCGGGAAGTTAAAAGATCGTTTGGATTTTAAAGGTTACCGCAGCGGGCATATGATGTATCTGCGTCGAGAAGACTTGAAAAAGTCCAATGAAGATTTAAGGGATTTTATTTTAAAAACCAGTAAAAAAGGAGTGGTTGCTAAGTATGAGTAATATAAAAGTTGGCATCAACTTTTTATAACTCAATTCAATGATTACAAAAGTTAAAAGTCAAAATGACAAAAAAGGAGGATAAAATAGAATTGTTTAGAAGTTTAATTAGCAACAGGTATTTGATTTACAATAGTTTGTTTACAAATTTGCCCAATGAAAACATAAAGCATACCGGAATTTTCATCCCGTTGTTAGCCAAGCTGAGCAATCAATACTATACAGAAAATAAAAGCCCCGAACAGGTTATAAATGATTTTTTTGAACAGTATACCGATTTTAAAAGTAAAAAAGATAAGTTTGATTTTTTATTTAGAGTGGTTCAATATGTTGAACGCCAGGTAGTCTTGTTTGATAGTGTTGAAGATGCGGCATTTGCTGAATTTAATTATACCGGTATAGATGCCTTTTTACAGTCTAAACCTCTAAGTCAAGAAACCATCAATCACTTTAAAAGCTTTGGGGTAAGGGTTGTTTTTACAGCACATCCTACACAATTTTACACCAATGCTGTGCAAAACATTATGCACCAACTTAGGGAGGCCATAAAAATAAACAATTATCTAGAAGTGGATAAAAGTTTACAGCAATTGGCATTTACACCTTTTATTAATCGTGAAAAGCCTACTCCCATTGATGAAGCAAAAACAATTTTGTTTTATTTACGCTATGTTTATTATCAAACCCTGGGCAGGCTTTACCATAAAATTTGTGAACAGCTAGAAGAACAACCGGATTTTAACCCAAATCTTTTACAATTAGGTTTTTGGCCGGGAGGAGATCGTGACGGAAACCCTTTTGTCAATACTGAAACCACCCTTCAAGTAGCTAATGAATTGCGCATTTCAATAATTAAATGTTATTATGCACATCTAAAATGGTTAATGAAAAAAATAACCTTTCGCAAAACTAATGAATTATTGATCGATTTAAAATCAAAACTATATAATGCTATTTTTGAAGAGAATAGTTTTATCAATGCTCAAGAAATTTTAGAGACATTAAGCCAAGTTAAAGCATTTTTAATTTCAGATTATGATTCACTTTATGTTTCTGAAATTAATGATTTTATAGGAAGGGTCTATCTATTTGGGACTCATTTTGCCTCGCTAGATATTAGACAAGATTCTTCTGTACACTGCGAAGTTATTTCTGAAATAGTAAAAAAAGAATTTATGTTGAATTGGAATCATTTAACTGAGGATGAAAAAATAAGCTTGCTAACTAAACGTACTAGCAAGACTGATGAAAACCACTATGATCAAGCAATATTTTCTGATACCATAAAAAACATAAAACAAATCAAAGTCATTCAACAAAACAATGGACTAAAGAGTATTCACAGATACATCATTTCAAATACTGAAAATAGCATTGATGTCTTAACGGTATTTGGATTGTTTAAATTTTGTGGTTATGATGATAGCATTGATATAGATATTGTTCCACTTTTTGAGACCATGGACGGAATGGCCAACGCAAGTGGGGTTATGGAAATTTTATATAACAATCCAATCTATAAAAAACATCTTCAGAGAAGAAATAATGAACAACATATCATGTTAGGTTTTTCTGACGGCACTAAGGATGGAGGCTATTTAAAAGCCAATTGGGAAATTTATAAAACCAAAGAAGTATTAACTGCATTATCAAGATCATACAATATTAAAGTTATTTTCTTTGATGGCAGAGGAGGACCTCCTGCAAGAGGTGGAGGTAAGACCTATCAATTTTATGCTTCACAAGGTCCTGAAATTGAAAATAAAAACATTCAACTCACCATACAAGGTCAAACCATTACCAGTGTTTTTGGAACACACGACCAGGCCTCTTTTAATTTTGAACAATTATTGCTTTCCGGAGTAAAATCGTTACAAAGCAATAAAATTGAACTCCATCTAAAAGAGACCATCTCAAAACTTGCTGAAATTAGTCACAAAAAATACCTTGGTTTAAAAAATGACCCTTTATTTACTTCCTATATGGAAGAAATGACACCTCTAAGACAGTATGGCGCTACCAATATTGGTAGCAGACCCACCAAACGAAAACAAGCCTCAAAACTTGAGTTAAAAGATTTGAGAGCCATCCCTTTTGTAGGTTCCTGGAGTATGGTTAGACAAAACATTCCAGGCTATTATGGATTAGGCT
>JANSXN010000069.1 GCA_024742935.1 Flavobacteriaceae bacterium | reverse complement strand
TGTTTTAGCCATAAAACATTTACAATGAACAACTTGAATGCAAATTACGAAAGAATATTGGAAGTATTGAGAAAAATATCAAAAGAACAACTTTTAACCTATCAAAGACGTCAGCCCAAGCTTAGTGACTTAGAACTTGTTAGTTTGAGCCTAACGGCTGAATTTATGGGTATAGATAGTGAAAATGATTTATTTAGGAAACTTCCTGAAGCATTATCAATTAAGATAGAGCGAAGTGTTTACAATAGAAGAAGACGAAAACTTGCAAGTAGCCTTAAAGACATTAAGATGCAAATAAGCAATTGTACATTAATTGGTGATAGAGGATACTTATCAGCAGAAATACAGCTTAACCTTTTTGAATCCTGCAACATAACACTAAACACACCCAGAAGAAGCAACCAAAGTAATTACAAGAAACAGCCTTTTGTTTTTAGAAAAAAAAGAAAAAGGATAGAGACACTGTTTTCACAACTATGCGACCAGTTTATGATAAGGCGTAATTATGCCAAATCTTTTGAAGGATTTAAGACAAGAATATTAGCTAAGATAACTGCATTGACAACTGTACAGTACATCAACAAGTTTATATTTAACAGAAATATCAATAATATTAAAATCAGTATAATTTAAAATGCACAACGGGTTAGTTTAATTTTTTTTCAAATCCTTAATGATTATATTTGTATGGTTATTTAATAATATTCTACTTTACATGGAAATTGGTATTACTGGAGCAAGTGGGTTTATAGGAAACTTATTGGTGAAAAAACATCTAAAATTAGGTGATAAAGTTCATGTTTTATCAAGAAAAAATGAGAGTAATATTAAAGGTGTCAGATTTCATTCAGGTAATTTGTTAGATATAAAATCACTTGATTCTTTTGTTGAAAATATTGATGTTTTATATCACTGTGCTGCAGAAATTAAAGATGAATCTAAAATGCAATCTGTGAATGTTGAAGGTACCAAAAATCTTATTTCCAAATCATCCGGTAAAATTAGACACTGGGTTCAATTAAGTAGTGTAGGTGTATATGGTCCAATTTATTCTGGGGTGGTTACAGAAGATTATCCTTACAACCCAATGAATGAATATGAGAGGACTAAGTTGGAGTCAGATTTACTTGTATTGGAAGCATCAAAGAATAATATATTTACAACATCAATTATAAGACCATCAAACGTTTTTGGTTCAGATATGAGAAATACTTCTCTTTTTGAATTAATAAAATCTATTGATAAAGGTTATTATTTTTTTATTGGTAATAAGGGTGCTTCTGCAAATTATGTAACAGTTGATAACGTGGTAGAAGCCCTATATCTTGCTGCTATAAATCCTAATGCGATAAATCAAATTTATAATATTTCTAGTTGGTGTACAATAGAAGATTATATTGGTATTATAGCAGAACAATTAAAAAAGCCTGCACCAAAGTTGAGAATTCCAATCAAGCCCATTACTTTTATAGCAAAAATTACTTCAATAATACCAAAAAATCCTTTGACACTTTCTCGTTTAAATGCATTAACCAACAGAAGTGTTTATTCAATAAAAAAAATAGAAAATGAACTTAACTATATACCAGTTAAAACTATAGAACAGGGTATTGCAGATATAATAAAACAGTACAAAACTTTAAACTAACATTTGAGCATTTTATAGTATGAAAAAGAAAATATGTTTTGTAGTAGCCTCACCTTTTACAGCTAAGGCGTTCTTATTAAATCATATTAATGCTTTGTCAGAATATTTTGATATTTATCTGGTTGCCAATTTAAATGGTTTTGATAAGGTTAAATTGGAAGGGTTTAATGTCGCTGAAATCAAAGACATTGCGATAGAGAGAGGCATTAGACCGTGGAATGATTTAAAAGCCCTTAGTCACTTAACAAACTACTTAAAAAAGAATCAATTTGAGGCAGTACATACCGTGACGCCAAAGGCTGGTCTATTAGGTATGATTGCAGCAAAACGGGCAGGAATCATTATTCGTACACATATTTTCACTGGGCAAGTATGGCATACAAAGACAGGTTGGTTTAAAAAGCTATTGATGTACTTAGATAAAAAGATAGTAAATCAAGCAACTTATATACTAGTGGACGGGGAATCCCAAAGGGAGTTTTTAATAGAGCATAATATTATTACTTCTTCAAATTCAAGGGTTTTGGGAAGGGGTTCTATAAGCGGTGTTGACGCAAGCCGTTTTATACCGGATAAATCGACAAAATTGGAGGTTAGAAAAGAGTTGGGGATAAATACTGATGACATTGTTTTTATGTTTTTAGGACGTATGAATCTTGATAAAGGAATACCGGAGTTAGGTAGAGCATTTGAGCGACTTTCAAACGAACGACCAAATTGTAAATTACTATTGGTGGGAGCAGATGAAGATGATATGTTTCCTTTGTTACGGAGTATCATTCACAAGAGAAATAAGTTAATTTATTATGGAGTTACCTCTGAGCCTGAACGCTTTTTACAGGCATGTGATGTGTTTTGTTTACCAAGTCACAGAGAAGGATTTGGAACCAGCGTTATAGAAGCATCCTTATTAGAAAAGCCTATTATTTGTAGTGATACCTATGGTTTGAAGGAAACTATTATTGAATATAAAACGGGTTTGCGGCATAAAGTGAATGATGTTGATTCGCTTTATAAGGCAATGCTAACGATGTATGATAATGAAAAGATGAGAAAAGATTATGGTGAAAATGGAAGAAAATATGTCTTGAATAATTTTACAGCGCAGGCAATAACAGAGGAATGGGTCAATTTTTATAAGTCTATTTTAAATGTTTAATAAAAGAATAAAACATATTATTGATTTTATTACTACCCTTATTGGCTTTGTTTTATTATGTCCATTTTTTATCATTATTACCCTCGCTCTTAGCCTCTTCAACAACTCCAACCCTCTATGATCTAGACAAGCCCCCGGCAAAAACGAACGCAGCTTCAACATCATCAAGTTCAATACCATGAACGATAAAAAATGCACTAGGCAATTTGCTACCCGATGCTGGTAGGCTGTTCGTCCACGCTTAGGTTGACCACTAAAAACCAATTTATATGAAATGAAACATCCTATTTTTTCGCACTTAATCGTATCTTATCGTTTGTTTTCATTTCAATGCGTTTGTTTTTAATTGTTTTTTTTAAAAACGTGTTTGTTTTATTTATGTGAATAAAAATTTTGTTAATAAAAAACTTAACTATTTATATATCAAAAAGATATATTTTTTGGCAGTGTGAATATTTAAAAAATATTTTAACATTAAATAATTAATAATAATAAACAATCGCTTATATTTGATTAAATAAATCCTTTATTGGTCAGGAACCAACTAATGGAATAGCTCAAAAAAGAACGCAAGTGTCTAGCCGTCAGTATTTTTTGAGCTTTTTTTATGCAGTTTATCGACTAAATGGTGTCTTTTATAGGGTTTTACCCCGCTTATTTCACAAATCACCGCATCAGCGCTCCATTATGAAAGAAAAATGTTTGTGTTTCTCAAAACAATAGGGAGTTTTCAAAAAAACGCTTCGTATTTTTAAAAAAAGTCGGTTTGTTTTTGGAAAAAGTCTTGGTGTTTTTTAAAAAAGAATAGGGTGTTTTTTGGCTTTTGGAAGAGAAAATGGATGTAAAAAAAAAGGTTCCGTTTACTTAAAAACGGAACCAACCAATTGGAAATCCAAATTGAACAGCAAGTGTCTAGCCTTGAGTCAATTTGAACTTCATCACTTTGAGTGCATCTTTCACCCTTCTTCCGGGTCGGTAATTAATGTGCGCACTCTTCACATTAGAAAGGTTCACTTCTTCAAGGGTTTCACTTCCTTCAGATTTTACTCCTACCTGGAAGTTCCCGAGAATACCTAACTGCACCACGCGGCCTTGTGCCAGCTCGTCCATCATATTGTGTACTAAAGCACTCAATACAGCCAGACAATCTGCTTCACGCACGGTAGATTGGTTAGCAATCAAATAGGCCAGTCTTTCTAAATCTGTGAGGCCGTCCTTCTTTGTTTGGACGTAGAACTTCTCAGGCGCTAGCGGGTCCTGAGGGTTTTTCCTCTGTTTAATTGTTAATAAATTCATAAAAATTAAAAATATAATATAATAAATTGACGGCTTTTGTAATTTTCTGTGGGGCGAACTACCTTGTAGTTGCGTTTGGATTCCGTCTTTTGCCAAAGCGATCCCCGTTTGTTTTCATTCCTTCAATTCATTGGCATTGTATTAAATGTTTCATAAATGTGAAATTTCATATCACATACTATTGTGAAGTATGTAATAAATTAGCGTTATGTTTGTTTATTGTAAAATTGAGAAAACACAATTGATTGGGAAAGCTAATTTTATAAACGTTGTCAACAAAGTTTTCAACATATTGATAGTCAACCGCTCACGATGTTTTGTTAAAATAACTCTTTAAATACCTGAAAAACAATATGTTGAATGAAATTTATTGACTTCATCAACACTTTGTTTAGTTGTCTTGTGTGCTCTTTATTTATAGGCGTTGAGCTCAATATTTTATTAAAAAATAAGGTGATTACAGAGTTAATTAAGCACTCTCCGCAACGGTTTGGATACTATAGATAAGTTCAGCGAGTACTACTGGATCTCCAAGGGAATCATTATGTCCACAATGGAACGTATTGATGCCGAATCAAAATTGAATAGAAAAAATAAGAAAATGGATTCCACAGGCTAATCAAAAGTCCAAATCCTTATAGCATTGCGCCTCCCCGCCGAAGGAGGCATCCGCCACGGTCACTGAGCTTGTCTGTCCTGAGCTTGCCTGTCCTGAGCTTGCCTGTCCTGAGCTTGTCGAAGGGTCGAAGGGTCGAAGGGTCGAAGGGTCGAAGTGAAGGCGGAGAAGCACCCTCGTGAACCCACTCAAATCATCATCAAAAAAAATCAACCCCTTATACCCTAAAAAGAGACTCACTTGTCTAATTCAACTTTTGTACTTACCTTTGTTATATCGGTAATAGTTACGGCTGTAACAGTTGCTATGATGACAAGAACAAAAATGAGATGAAGTTTTATAATAGGTTAAATGAGTTGGCTGAATTGGAGCGCATACGCCATTTGTCGTTTAGCGAGCACTCACGCTTAACGGTAGTTACAGGAAGGAGACGGGTAGGGAAGACCAGCTTGCTTTTAAAATCAGTGAATGACTTGCCGGTGGTCTATTTGTTTGTTGGCCGTAAAAATGAAGCGACGCTCTGTACTGAATTTATCCCAGAAATAGCACGTTCATTAGATACCTACGTGCCGGCAGAAATAAGAACGTTTCGATCCTTGTTTCAATTCTTGATGGAGCTTGCTAAAAACAGATCGTTTAACTTGATTATTGACGAATTTCAGGAATTTTACAACATCAACGCATCGGTGTATAGCGACATGCAACACATCTGGGACACCTACAGAAAAAAAACAAAAATGAACCTGATTGTTTCAGGTTCGGTCTATTCCTTGATGCAGAAACTATTCCAAAATGCCAAAGAACCACTTTTTGGAAGAGCAGATAATATCATAAAACTGGCTGCTTTTGACCTGACAACCCTAAAACAGATACTCAACGATTATAAAGCAGCGTATTCAAATGATGATTTACTGGCACTCTATGCATTTACAGGGGGCATCCCAAAATATGTGGAATTATTTTGCGACAATCAGGTACTGGGTGTACGCGAAATGATTGCCTTTATGGCCAGAGAAAATTCGCCTTTTATCGATGAAGGAAAACATTTGCTGATTGAAGAATTTGGAAAAAATTATGCGACTTATTTCTCTATACTAAGTGCTATTTCCGGAGGCATTAACACACAGCCACAAATAGAAGCCGCTTTAGGCAATAAAAGTGTTGGAGGTCAACTCAAAAGATTGATTGAGGATTACAATATCATTGTTCGACAACGTCCCATATTGTCTAAAGTAAGCACGCAGGCGGTTAGGTATGAAATTCAAGACAATTTTATAAGGTTTTGGTTCAACTATTTTGACAGGCATCGCTCCATGATTGAAATTAAGAATTTTAAAGCACTGCAAAACCGCATCCTTTCAGACTATCCGACCTATTCAGGCAGTATGTTGGAACGGTATTTTAAGCAGCAATTTGCTGAAACGATGCAATACAAAAACATAGGTTCATGGTGGGAGCCTAAAGGCATGCAGTATGAAATTGATATCGTAGCCCTTAGCCTGCATAAAAAACACGCGGTGGCAGTAGAAGTAAAACGGCAAAAGAAAAATTTTAAACCGGAAAAACTAAAAACGAAGGTGGAACACTTAAAACATAAACTGCTCCATAACTACAAAATAGAAACATATTGCCTGTCATTAGAGGATATGTAAAAAAAAGACTCAAGTTGAAACAAGATAAAAAGCATAAACTCATCCGCATCACCACCGTCCCATTGTCCTTAAACGTCTTGTAAAAAGGCAGTTGCGGTTTATGAAGGACCATTATGAGGTGGTAGCCGTTTCATCGGGGCCGGCGGCGGAGTTAAAAGAAGTAGAAAGCAGGGAAGGGGTTCCCACAGTTCAAGTGGAAATGACGCGAGCAATAACACCTTTTAAAGACTTAAAAGCTGTATGGCAACTCTACAGACTTTTCAAAAAAGAAAACCCACACATCATCCATACCCACACCCCAAAAGCCGGTACAGTCGGCATGTTGGCCGCCAAACTCGCCGGGGTACCACACCGCCTGCACACGGTTGCAGGCTTACCCTTGCTGGAAGCCACCGGCGCCAAACGCAAACTACTCGACACCGTTGAAAAATTTACCTACAGCTGTGCCACAAAGGTCTATCCCAACTCCAAAGGCCTCTTTGATATAATACTGGAGCAAGGATACATTAAACCCAAAGGTGTCAAAACGTATTCCCGGACCCTGAGCGGAGTCGAAGGGGGAGTCGAAGGGGGAGTCGAAGGGAAAGGGGGGAAGCTAAAGGTAATCGCTAATGGTAGTTCCAATGGTATTGATACAACCCACTTCAGTCCGGAGCAAATAAATGAGGATCAAAAAGCAACTTTAAAAAAGGAACTAGCAATCAGCGATAGTGACTTTGTATTTGTTTTTGTGGGGCGCTTGGTGGGTGATAAAGGCATTAATGAGTTGGTAGCTGCTTTTAAGAAACTTAACTCCCCTTTCCGGTCACTGAGCGGAGTCGAAGTGTGGAGAGCGGCTGGGCCTGCCTGCCGGACAGGCAGGGGTGAGGAGATAATTCATTCCATTCGATCTGGTTCAGATCGTCACTCCGAGAGAAGCGAAGGAGTCACCCGGCAAACGGGTGGTGATTCAAAGGAAAGTCATTCCGAACCCCAACAAAGTTGGGGTGAAGGAATCTCATCCCGCACGACCAAATTGGTATTAGTAGGACCTTTCGAATCAGAACTCGATCCCTTAAACCCCCAAACCCTCCAAGAAATCCAAAACAACCCGAACATCCTTACCGTGGGTTTTCAAAAAGACGTACGTCCTTACCTGGCCATCAGCCACGCCCTGGCATTCCCCAGTTACCGAGAAGGTTTTCCCAATGTGGTCATGCAAGCCGGAGCGATGGGAATACCGGCGATTGTTACAAATATTAATGGGTGTAATGAAATTATTGAGGATGGGAAAAACGGTCTAATAATTCCCGCGAAGGCGGGAATCTCGTCCTCCGGCGACGAAATCCTCACACAAGCACTACTCGATAAAATGCAGTTGCTAATAAACGACACTAAACTTTACAACCACCTACAACAAAACGCCCGCCCCATGATTTGCGACCGCTATGAGCAAAAGGTGGTGTGGGAAGCCTTACTAGCGGAGTATAGGGCGCTGGGTAGTTAAGGTTTATAACAATCGCCCTTGCTCGATGAGCCTGCCCGCCGAAGGAGGGATTGCTTCACCCCAACTTTGTTGGGGTTCGCAATGACTCCTGGTTCAGAACGTTTTGGTTTTAATGAATCTGTTCCATAACAATTAGTCTTAAAACTACGGTCGTTGCGAGCGGAGCGCGGCAACCTCATAGATGTTTTATCAATTTTCATTAACTTTCCCATATGAAAAAACCCTGTACGTATATCACCACCAATACCCCATCCCCGCGAAGGCGGGGACCTTATGAACAAAAAGACGTTTTTTCACAAAACAAAACACTATAAAAACTCCTTTACGGCAAAGTACAACTGTGACAAACTCGTTTATTACCGCTACTTCCCAACGATGCTCGAAGCGATTGCCTATGAGAAAAAGCTGAAGGCCGGCAGTCGGGCGAAGAAAATAAAACTGATAAATGAAATGAATCCTGAGTGGAAAGACTTGTACGATGAACTTAGTCAGGAGGGTTCTGCTTCACTGCGTTCGCAGTGACGTTAATGACGATTGTTAATGGGTGGACGAGATTGCTTCACCCCAACTTTGTTGAGGTTCGCAATGACTCCCTTTTCAATGTAGTTCCGGCTTGCCGGAATTCGTCAAAGCAAAAACCTTCTGGACATGGGGTCATTGCGAAGCAACCCCATTCTCCCAATCCGTCCAAGCAAAAATAGTATGGACCTAACCGTCATTGCGAGGAAAAAAAGCGCAAGCGCCTTTTTTGCGAAGCAATCTCATCCACCCAGTCCCTGAATTTTATCAAAATGCCTTACCTTTGAATCCACCATGTACAAACCCATAACCAAACCCCTTCTCGACCACCTCTCCGCAGCCATCGCCTTGCTGTTGCTGAGTCCTATATTCCTGCTTGTCACACTCGCACTGGCAATCGCCAACAACGGCAAACCCTTTTTCATCCAGGCACGGCCGGGGAAGGGCGGACGTATCTTCAACATCATCAAGTTCAAAACCATGACCGATAGCAAAGACGCCCAAGGCAATTTGCTTCCCGATGCTGAAAGGCTCACAGCAATAGGGAAATTGGTGCGCAAAACCTCCCTGGACGAACTACCACAGTTGATAAACGTCTTAAAAGGCGATATGAGCTTTGTGGGTCCGCGCCCTTTATTGCCGGAGTATTTGCCGTTGTACAATGTAGCGCAACGCAAACGACACCATGTCAAGCCGGGGATTACAGGCTGGGCACAAATTAATGGGCGCAACGCCATCAGTTGGCAACAAAAATTTGCATTGGATGTATGGTATGTACAACACCAAAGTTTTACTTTAGATTTAAAAATCTTACTTTTAACAGTCAAAAAAGTATTTGTCTCTGAGGGTATTAATACCCAAGGACAAGCCACAACAGAACGGTTTAAAGGGAATTAGTATGAGTCAACAACTATATATTTATGGAGCTAGCGGTCACGGGAAAGTGGTTATCGAAATTATTGAAGCTCTCGGGAAAGAAGTAGTAACAGTCTTCGATGACGATGAAAACATCACTCAATTGTTGGATTATCCCGTTCTTCCCAAAGACAACGTAAACCCCGATAAAAAAATTCCCGTGCTATTTGCCATAGGCAACAACGAAACCCGAAAAAAACTTGCTGAAAGCAATGGCTTTCTCGTTACCGAACCTTTAATTCATCCTTCAGCAATTGTTTCTCCACGAGCAACCCTTAAAAACGGCACAGTAGTAATGCCGGGAGCGATTATCAATTCACAAGCTGAAGTAGGTCAACATTGCATCATCAATTCCGGCGCCGTAGTCGAACACGATTGCGTTCTTGATAATTATGTACACATTTCCCCAAATGCTGCTCTCGCAGGCGATGTAAAAGTAGGGGAGGGCACACAAATTGGTATTGGAGCTCAGGTCATACAAGGAATCACCATCGGCAATTGGTGCACCATCGGTGCCGGCGCCGTCATCATCCGTGACGTTCCCGATGGAGCAACGGTAGTAGGCAACCCGGGGCGGGAGGTGTAGTGGTGAGCTGTGAGTGGTGAGCAGTGATGTCTGTGTGCGTCCCTGATTAGATGACCACTTAAAAAAATCCAGCTTAAGCGCCACACCCTTTAGGGCCGGGGAAATGGCGCGGGAGGGTTTGAGTCAGTGAGCAGTGAGTGGTGTGTCCTTGATAGGCAAATCCGCAAATAAGCAAATCAGCGAATCAACGAATAAGAAAACCAGCAAATCAGCGAATCAGCAAATCCGCAAATCAGCAAATCAGTGAGAGGTGAGTGGTGAGAGCAAATCGGGACACTTTTCTTTGCGACTTCTTTGCGTTTCAACTTTGCGGCCTCTGCGTGAACCCCGCGTCTGAGTAAGCAACCCGCCACCCCGCAAACCAGTACACCAGTCCACTCGTCTAACAGTAATGTACGCCCTGATATAGGTTGACCACTTAAAAAAAATCCAGCTTAAGCGCCACACCCTTTAGGGCCGGGGAAATGGCGCGGGAGGGTTTGAGTCAGTGAGCAGTGAGTGGTGTGTCCTTGATAGGCAAATCCGCAAATAAGCGAATCAGCAAATCCGCAAATAAGCAAATCCACAAATCAGCAATAGCCAGCAATAGTAACAACAGTATCAACAGATGAACTTACAAATCTGTTTATATTTATTGAATTTGTATACAATTGATATTCAAATTTTGTATTTTTGATTAAAATAAATTCTAATGAGAACGATTCACCTAAATATACCGGAAAATGTTGATTTGAAAGATTATGATTTTTCAATGATCATAGCAGCTAAACTATATGAAGATGCAAAACTTTCAGCAGGTCAGGCAGCCAAAATGGTTGGTTTATCAAAAAGAGCCTTTATTGAGTTGTTAGGAAAGTATGGAGTTTCCGTTTTTAGTAAATCAATTTCTGACTTACATTCCGATATAAAAAATGCCTAAAATTGTTGTTTCTGACGCTAGTGCATTGATACTTTTTGATAAGATTGATGAGTTGAGTCTTTTACAAAAAGAATACGGTGAACTTATAACGACCCCTGTAGTAGCTGAAGAATTTGGAGAAAACCTACCCAATTGGATTAAAACCCGGTCAGTTTCAGATAAAAAATATCAAGAATTTTTAGAAACCCAAATTGATGCGGGAGAAGCGAGTGCCATAGCCTTAGCCGTTGAGTTTGATGATGTGTTGTTATTACTTGATGACTTAAAGGCCCGAAAACTGGCAACACAATTAAAATTTAAGATTACAGGTACACTTGGTGTAATTCATAAGGCGAAACAAATGGCTATAATTGAAAAAGTAACTCCTTTAATTAATAAACTACTAAGCACTGATTTTCGAATATCAGAAGAGATCATCAATGAGATTTTAAAATTGAATAATGAATAAACTGATTGAAAACTTAGCTTTTGGGTTAACTGTACGTCCCTGATTAGAGTTGACCACTTAAAAAAAATCCAGCTTAAGCGCCACACCCTTTAGGGCCGGGGAAATGGCGCGGGAGGGTTTGAGTCAGTGAGCAGTGAGTGGTGAGAGCAAATCGGGACACTTTTCTTTGCGACTTCTTTGCGTTTCAACTTTGCGGCCTCTGCGTGAACCCCGCGTCTGAGTAAGCAACCCGCCACCCCGCCAACACGAGAACCCGCAAATAAGCAAATCAGCGCATCAGCGAATACGCGCATCAGCAAATAAGTGAGCAGTGAGCAGTGCTCAGCTATTAGCTTTTATTTTGTTTCGTTTATCTTTTCGGGGTCTTGCCTTGTGTCAAAGACATTTGCAATTTCTATACGCTTAAAGTTGTCATTTATCCAATACACAATTTTATAATTTTTAAACACTAAATATCGAAACTCTTGTTCTTTGTGTTTTAAGGCAACTTCTATTTGTCCAATTTCTGGCTGTTTTTCAATTCCAATGGTTGCATCCACAATACCGGTAATTAATTTTTCAGCGACTCTTTTACTCGCTTTTACCGAGTAATAACTGTAAATGTCTTCTAGTTTATTTTCAGCAAGTTCTAACCAATAAACCTCTAACCCCATTTTTTGATTTTAGCTTTTAAATCTGTGGCTTTTATCATTCGTCCATTTTTTGAATCCTCCATTGCTTGGTCAATTTCTGCGTTATATTGCTTCATTGTCATTGGTTTGAAGTTTTTTTCAATCAATTCAGCTTTTCTCTTACGTAATAATTTTTCAAGCCCACTAATGATTTCTTCGTTTTGAAGTCTCAAAAACTCTTGAACAAATGATATTTTTCTTGTTTCTAAATCCATTGCTAATGTCTTTTTTTCAAAGATACAAAATTATCAATTCAGTTGTAACTTAGTATTAAGTATTAAGTGTACGTCGTAATATAGCTTAACCACTTAAAGCAAACCTGGTCGAAGTGAGGATCAGCGAATATGTGAATCAGCAAATACGCGAATATGCAAATCTGCCATCAGCTTGTACCAAATTCAAAGCTCAAAATTCAAAATTTCATTAAAACATTCAGCGGTCAGCCATCAGCAGTCACCCTTATTGGTAAGCAAGATACAAAGCTTCAACTTTAAAAGGCCAATTACGCTATCAAAGTAGTACATAAAAGTGTAATATTAAACATAAACACGTACTTAAAAGTGTGTATTTTAACAATTATATGTACAACTATATGTGCATGCTATTTATATATTGTTTAATTTTGTGGTATTAGTTTATACTCATGCAACGAGACGCAATAGATTATCTAGTGGCTTGGAAACAAACCAAAAACCGCAAACCTTTAATTATAAGGGGTGCGAGGCAGGTGGGTAAAACCTGGCTGATGAAGTTCTTTGGAAATGCATATTACCAACAGGTAGCCTACTTGAATTTTGAAAGCAACCCCGCTTTAAAAGAGTTGTTTAGCCAGGATTTTGATACGCATCGTTTGTTGTTGGGCATTGAGATTGCAACAGGTGTACACATTAATCCATCCACAACATTACTCATCTTTGATGAAATCCAGGCGGTACCCAAAGCGATTACATCGTTGAAGTACTTTCAGGAAAACCTACCGGATTACCACATTATTTGTGCAGGTTCGCTACTGGGTGTGGCTTTGCATGAAAACACTTCTTTTCCGGTAGGGAAAGTAGCCTTTTTGGATTTGTACCCACTGTCTTTCCATGAGTTTTTAAATGCGCTTGGAGAATCCCGCCTGGCTGAGGTGTTGCAAAAAAAAGACTGGCCACTTGTTCAAAGTTTTAAAGACAGTTATACCAACTTGCTACGACTTTACTATTTTACAGGAGGTATGCCCGAAGCTGTAGCCTGTTATGCTACGACTAAAAACCTAAACGAAGTAAGGAAAATACAACAGGCAATTTTGACAGCTTATGAACAAGATTTCTCAAAACATGCTCCACCAAGTATAGTGCCCCGAATTCGAATGATCTGGAATGCAATCCCGGCACAATTGGCTAAAGAGAATAAAAAATTTATTTACGGTCTCATTCGCAAGGGAGCAAGGGCAAAAGATTTTGAGGTGGCTCTCGCGTGGTTAAAAGATTGCGGTTTAATTTACCAGATACATCAAGTTTCAAAACCACACATACCTTTAAAAGCATATGAAGTATTTAATGTGTTTAAAATTTATATGGTTGATGTGGGCTTATTGGGCGCGATGGTCAATTTAAATCAAAAAGTAGTGTTGGAAAAAAACACCATTTTTACAGAATTT
>JANSXN010000045.1 GCA_024742935.1 Flavobacteriaceae bacterium | reverse complement strand
GGGCAGGGCGGGATGGTGAGAAGAATAACCTTCTTCATTAGCTTGTTTTGCCTCTTCTTCTTGAATTGCGGCACTGTCTCTTAAAATAACACTAGCAATAGCGAGTGTGGGTGCAGTTCCATAAATAAACCCCTCAAAGCCCTGTTGAATGAGCTTTGGCAAATATCCGCAATGATCTAAATGACCGTGAGTTAAAAGAACTACATCAATGTCTTTGACTGGAAAGGGTAGTGGTTCCCAATTTAACAAGCGAAGCTCTTTAATTCCCTGAAACATACCACTATCAATAAGTATATTTAATTGAGGTGTTTCAAGAAGAAACTTGGAACCGGTTACTGTTCCGGCTGCGCCAAAAAAATGAAGTTTGACATCAGAATTCAATGTGTTTTATTTTTATTAAAGGTAGTGAATTTGGCTTTAAATTAAACAAAAAAGCGTTTCAGTTTCCTGAAACGCTTAAATATTTATTTATTGAAATTTTTAGTTGACAACTTCAACAATTTGAATTTTAAATATTAAGTCAGCATTTGGGGGAATTACGTTTCCTGCTCCATTTTCTCCATATCCAAGATGTGGAGGTATAAATAAAACAGCTTCATCGCCCACCTTCAGTTTAAGCATCCCCTCTTTAAATCCGGCGATTAACCCTGCATCTAAACTGTATTCAGCAGGCATAGGGCTGTATTGTCCCGCTTGAAGTCTTCGCTCATCGACCATTTCATATTTTTCTGCAACTTCAAGTTTGTTTGAATCAAAGAGGGTACCATCTGCTAAATACCCTTCATAATTGAGTGTGACTCTTTGTCCTTCTTTTGGTTGTACTCCATCACCGTTTTCAGTTACGATCATTTTAAGTCCTGAAGGAAGCTCTTCTGCATTTTCTTTCAAATCCTGAAACATCATAGCTGTTTCAGACTTTACTTTGGAGAGTCTTTCTTCTTTTGCGAGACGCTCTTTTTCAACCTCTTCCATTTCTTTTTCAAAGGAATTCATTTTCACATTTCCTTTTCTAATAATGTTCATTTTCTCAATGATTACATCATCAATGGGTTTGTCACGTTGATCTGTTGGAACAAGACTTATGGCTTCAACAACATCCATACCTAATACTACTTCACCAAAAACAGTATGTCTTCCATTGAGGTGTGGTGTTTCTCTTACTGTAACAAAAAATTGGCTTCCATTTGTACCGGGACCCGAATTTGCCATGGAGAGAATTCCTTTTCTATCGTGGACAAGCCCTTCAACAATTTCGTCAGGAAAACTATAACCCGGGTTTCCGGTGCCATTTCCAAGAGGATCTCCCCCTTGAATCATAAAATCTTTAATGACACGATGAAAAATAAGACTATCAAAATAGGGTTTTCCTTTGTATTGTTCATCAACCAATCCATTTTTGCCTTCTGCCAAATCAACAAAATTAGCAACAGTTTTTGGAGTTTGATCGTGATATAGTTTTGCTACAAAGGTGCCTTTGTTTGTTATAAATTCTGCATAAACGCCATCTTCAAGATCTGGATATTTGTCTTGGCAGGCAAAAAGTGTGAGTGCAAAAAACGCAAATAATAAAGCTGTTTTGTTCATAAAATAGTTCATTTTGATTTTTAATTAATTTGTTCAATATTTAAAATGGTCACGGTACTTATAATTGGCATATTAGCTCCAATCTTCTTTAAATCTCCATAATATCCATAGGCTTTATGTGATGGAAATAAAAAAGTAGCGGTTTCACCTTCTTTTAATAATTTAAGTCCATCTCTCAAACCGGATATTAATTCTTCTTTGTCTGTATAATATTTTTGAGGTCCTAATTCTTCTTTTGAATAGATTGTGTTGCCGTTTAGGTCTTTGACATCATATTCAAATTCAATTAAATCCCCAAAGTCTGCTTTTTCAGTTTCTGAACTAGTTTGATTGTTAAAGTAATACCAGAATCCTTGTTCAGAATTTATATACTCATTTAGAGAATCCTTTTCAATTATTTCAAGAATATCATTTTCTTCATCGGCTATCATTTTTTTGTTTTTTTCAACAGAATAATCGATGTAACTACCGGAAGATGTTTTAATGGGTTTTCTTGCCTCAGGCGTTTTACAGGCAGATGTAAGGAAAACAAGTGATATAAGGATATATAAATACCTATTCATTTACAAGTTCTTTTTTATGGGATTGCAAGTTAGTAATAAATTGGTTAACAGTTTCTTTCATAGATAGATTACTTTTACCTCCCGCAGCATTGTTGTGTCCCCCCCCTTCAAAATACATACGCGCAAAGTGATTGACATTAAAATCACCAATACTCCTGAAAGAAATTTTAATTAAGTTTTCTTGTTTGTGTTCAATAAAGATGACTGCAAATTTTATGTTTTTTATTGATAAACCATAATTTACAAATCCTTCAGTATCTCCCTTTTGAAAGTTGTGTTTATCAAGTTCTTCTTGAGAGAGTGTTATATATGCAGTATTAAATTCATCAAGGATTACCAGGTTTTGAAGTGCAACACCCAAAAGTTGCATTCTATCAGGGCTATTGGTGTCAAAAACGGCTTGGTGAATCGCAGCATTGTCAACACCTTTTTCTATCAGGTGTGCTACAACTTTGTGAGTGGTAGCTGAAGTAGAACTGTATCTGAAAGAACCTGTATCGGTCATTATGCCTGTATAAATACAACTTGCTATGTCTTTATCTAAAAGTGATAAATTGTTCATCATTTCTATAAAATGATATACCATCTGTGCCGTAGAGCAGATACTTACATCACTGTAATTATAGGTTGCATAAGCTTCGGGAAGCTGGTGGTGATCAATCATCGCAAAAGGAGCATCGGTCTTTTCTAGAATAGTCTGCATCTCATATCCTACACGTGAGAGGGAATTAAAATCGAGTGTAAATATAAGATCTACGTTATTTAGGATTCTTTCAACTTTTTCATTTTCCTTTTCATAAATTAAAATTGAGTCACTTTGAGGCATCCACTTTAAAAAGTCAGGAAAATCATTAGGAACAATGACAGAAGTGTTGTGATTTAATTTTTTTAAATACATTGAAAGCGCCAATGTAGAACCCACAGCATCACCATCAGGACCTTTGTGTCCTATAATTGCAATGTTTTTTGGAGTGCTTAGAAAAGATTTAAGTGCTGTAAATTGGTCTTTTATCATTTGCAGCGAAGATAAAAAAAAATAGAAGCCTTTTATTTCAATTTATGATTAATTTAAAGAGTTTTACATTTCATCCTTGAGATTCAACAGTTCAGTCAGATCAAATTTTTTGAGAGTGCTTTTAGAAAGATATTTGCTCCATTATTAACCATAAAATAAAACATCATGGAAAAAGTACTCTTAATTTTAGCGTTGACAATTTCTTTTTTAGGCGTAAGCCAAACAAATTATGAACAAGGTATGCAGCAAGCCCTGCAATTATGGGGTGAAGGCAATACCACTGAAGCTTCAGCACTTTTCGAACGAATAGCAGGCGTTGAAGAAAACAATTGGTTGCCAAATTATTATGTGGCTTTAGTCAATACCACTCAAGCTTTTCAAACCAAAGAGCCCGGAGCTTCTATGGCATTGCTTCACAAAGCACAAGAAAAATTGGACGCAATAAAGGATACTCAAGAAAATAATGTTGAAGTCCTGGTTTTGCAAGCGATGATTTACACAGCCCATATTGCCAGAGACCCAATGACAAATGGCCAAAGCCTCTCCGGTAAAGTGATGCAACTTTATGGAAAAGCAGAAGCTCTGGCTCCTCAAAACCCCAGAGTGGTTTTGAACAAAGCCCAATTTGAAATGGGTACTGCACAGTTTTTTGGAACTGATACCGCTCCCATTTGTGCAAATATTGAACAATCTTTAGAACTTTTTGATACCTTTAAACCGGAATCACCCTTTCACCCAAGTTGGGGAAAAAATCAAGCAGAGCAGGCTTTAAAAAGTTGTAAATAATTAATATTTTAATTCCAAACTCATTTTTTGTTTCTATTCATTAAAAAGAACATCCTATGAAAAACTTACTAAACACGATAAGTACTGGTCTCTTAATAGGTTTAATTCTTTTTGTAGTTGACCAGTCTTTTCGATTAGTTTCGGGGTATGAAGTTGCTTCCAGTGTGAGACTATGGTATTCTTTTTTATACTATTTACTCTATAGTGTGCCTCTTACACTTGTAAACGCTTACTTTTTTGATTATATGAATCACAAAGTGAATTGGGAGCAAAGAAGCAAATACAGGATGATTTTTGGAATATCAGGATCTGTTATATTAACATTGTTGACAATGTTTTTTATCAGAATGTTCCACAGGACCGTTATTGATCAGGTGAGCCTTGAAGTTTTTTTTCAAACTGAAAGATTTCAGTTTTACTTTATAGCACTAATAATAACGCTTGTAATATCGTTGTTTTTTCACGCATTTTATTTTTATAAAGAATTACAAAAAAACAAACTCAAGGAACAAAAAATCATTGCAGGAACTGCATCGGCACAGTTTGAAAGTTTAAAAAATCAAATCGATCCCCATTTTCTGTTCAATAGCTTGAATGTTCTAACTTCATTAATTGAAGAGAACCCAGAAAAAGCTCAACAGTTTACAACCTCATTGTCTAAAATTTACCGCTATGTTTTAGATCAAAAAGACAAAGAACTGGTGAGTTTGGAAGAAGAGCTCGCTTTTGCTAAAACCTATGTTAAACTCCTTCAAATGCGATTTGAAAACAGCATTCAGTTTGATATCCCTGCCACAGCCTCAAACCCCGAAGCCAGGGTTGTGCCACTTTCGCTGCAGCTTTTGCTTGAAAACACCATCAAACACAATATAGTGAGTGAATCAAAACCACTTCATATTCGCATTTATGAAAAAGATAATTACCTGGTGGTAGAAAATAATTTACAGCGCAAAGAAGTTTTAAAGACCCGAAAAGGAGTAGGGCTACAAAATATTATAAACCGTTATGGGATTCTTACCCATAGAAGAGTTGAAATCTTGGAGAATAATCAACTATTTCAAGTAAGACTACCCATTTTAACAAAACAATTTACGATTATGGAAACAACAACAAACAAAAATTATGACAGTGCTTATATAAAAGCACACAGACGCGTTAAAGAAATTAAGGAATTTTATAGTAATTTGATTTCTTACTGTATAGTGATTCCTTTTTTAATTGGCGTTAATTACTATACTTATTGGGATTTTCAATGGTTCTGGTTCCCGTTGTTTGGTTGGGGACTTGGAGTAGCCATTCACGGCTTTACTGTTTTTGGCTATGGTGCCTCCTGGGAAGAAAAGAAAATCAAAGAAATTATGGAAAAAGAAAGAAATAACAATAAAAACTGGAACTAATGGAGTCAAATTATAAAGAAAATGAGCTCTATGAAATGGCTCAAAAACGAATTAAGGAAATCAAAGGGTTTTATGTGCATCTCTTGGTTTATATTGTAGTGAACCTTTTTATTTTTGCGGCAAATTCAAACTTGTTATCAAGTGGAAAAATACACATCGAGTTTGGGCACCTTTCTTTACCATTCTTTTGGGGAATTGGTCTCTTTGCTCACTGGGCAGGTGTTTTTGGCCCCAATGTTTTACTGGGAAAAAAATGGGAAGAAAAGAAAATTAAAGAGCTTCTGGAAAAAGAAAAACAACAGCGCAATCAGTGGGAGTAATTTTTAAGTTAGAAGTTAGAAGTAAAAAGTTAGAAGTTATATGAAAACACTTATTATTGAAGACGAAAAACCAGCAGCGAGACGCCTCTCCAGGATGCTTGAGAAAGTAGATGTTGAAGTGGTTCAAATCCTTCATTCAGTCGAAGAATCGCGCGCTTGGTTTTCGTCAAACCCTCATCCCGATTTGATTTTTCTCGACATTCAACTCAATGATGGTTTGTCTTTTGAACTTTTTGAAACCCATAAAATAGAAAGTGCCATTATTTTTACCACCGCTTATGATGAATATGCGCTGCAAGCGTTCAAGCTCAATAGTATCGACTACCTTTTGAAACCAATAGATGAAGAAGAGTTGATCAATGCCGTAAACAAATATAAAACCCTCAAGAAAAGTTTAGGAATTGAGCAAAGTGCCTCTCTTCAGTTGAGTTTTGAAGAAATAAAAAAACTTTTGGTAAATCCTCTAGACAGGGAATACAAAAAACGATTTACAGTTAAAGTTGGCCAACATTTAAAAATGATTCCTATCGACGAAATTGAATGTTTTTACAGCGAAAATAAAGGCACCTATTTGCACACTATAGATGGAAGAAATTATTTGCTGGATACCACGCTGGAATCATTGGAAAATGAGCTTTCGCCAAAAGACTTTTTTAGAGTAAACAGAGCTTATTGTGTCAATGTCAATGCTATTAAAGATATCGTGGCTTACTCTAATTCACGTTTAAAAATACATTTAAACTCTTATAAAGATGCCGAAATTATTGTAGCCCGTGAACGTGTAAAAGAGTTTAAGGACTGGATTGCTTAATTTTTTGTTAGATTCTAAGGTTTCTGCGGTATGATTACTATTTTTGTAACAAACAAAATGGAATGATAAACCCTATTGAACATTTGAAATGGAGGTATGCTACAAAAAAGTTTGACGCCACCAGAAAGCTCCCAGAAGAAAAAATAAATATTCTTAAAGAAGCATTTAATCTCACAGCTACATCCTACGGTTTACAGCCCATAAAACTTTTGATTATTAAAGACCAAAAAGTCAAAGAGGATTTAATGCCTTTGACAATGCATCAAATGCAGGTTCAGGAAGCATCTCATCTATTGGTTTTTTGTGTTTTGACAGGAATCGACAAAGACTATGTAACAAACTATTTTGAATTGGTAGAAAACACTAGAGGTACTTCAAAAACAATATTAGCGCCTTTTAGGGATATTTTAATTGATGAGTTTAAGCAAAAAGATGAAAAGGAAATCTTTGCGTGGGCAAAAAATCAGGCGTATCTGGCGATGGGAAATTTGCTCACCATTTGTGCCATAGAAAAAATCGATTCGTGCCCCATAGAAGGCTTTGAACCTGAAAAGTATGATGACTACTTGAAACTAAATGAAAAAGGCTTAAAATCTGTTTTAGTAATGCCCGTTGGATACAGAGCAAAAAACGATTTTTTCGCCGAATTTAAAAAAGTACGTAAAGATATTACTGAAACTATCATAGAAATTGAATAAAAGTACAGCCATAATTCCGATAACAATCGGAAAGACTTAAATAGAATAAACCGCTCATAAGCGAAGCAAACTTGAAACCTGAAACTTTAAACTAGAAACCCACCATGCCCGGATTTGAATTATTTGGAAACGAAGAACGAAACGAAGTAAACGATGTATTGGAAAGTGGCGTATTGATGCGCTATGGCTTTGATGGTATGCGCAACGGCCACTGGAAAGCTAAAGAGTTTGAAACAGCTTTCGCCAAGCGAATGGATACCAAACATTGTCAGTTGGTTTCCAGCGGTACTTCAGCACTCACAGTAGCGCTCGCTGCAGCCGGCGTTGGAGCAGGGGATGAAGTCATTATGCCCACTTTTACTTTTGTAGCCAGTTTTGAATCGATTATGGCATTGGGTGCTGTTCCGGTTTTGGTGGATATTGATGATACTCTCACTTTAGACCCGGTTGCCGTTGAAAAAGCCATTACCTCAAAAACAAAATGTATTATGCCCGTTCATATGTGTGGTTCTATGGCAGATTTAGCCGCATTGAAACGAATAAGTAATAAACACAATTTGCTGCTTTTGGAAGATGCCTGTCAGGCTATTGGAGGTAGTTTTGAAGGTAAACCTTTGGGCGCTTACGGCGATTTAGGCTGTTTTTCATTTGACTTTGTCAAAACAATTACTTGTGGTGAGGGTGGCGCGGTCATCACAAACAATGAAACGTATTACATCAATTCAGATCAATATCAAGACCACGGTCACGACCACATTGGTAAAGATAGGGGGGCAGAAACGCATCCGCACTTGGGCTATAATTTCAGAATATCAGAACTCAATGCAGCTGTTGGTGTCGCTCAACTTAGAAAACTCGATGACTTTCTGGCAATTCAAAAGCGTAATTATACCATTATCAGGAAAGCACTTTCTAAGGTTGACGGACTCACTTTCAGGCGTGTGCCTGTTACCGGTGTAGAGAATTATTCCTTTGTCAATTTCTTTTTACCCAATGCAGAGGTAGCAGAGAAAGCGCATTCCGCTTTAAGCGAAAAGGGTGTAGATGCCTGTTTTTACTGGTTTAAAAATAACTGGCATTACATCAATGGTTGGGAACACTTTCGCAACTTAAAATCGCTCGCCCCTTTGCCGAAAGAAATAAAAACACAAATACAGGATTTAAACACGACAGATTTTTCCAAAAGTGATGCTATTATGGGTAGAACAATATCAAGTTTAGTGAAGCTAAGCTTGACTGAGGAACAGGTCAGAGAACGCGCTACAAAAATGGCTCAGGCCATTCAATCTGTTCTTTAATAATTGATATATTCTGTGATTTCTAAACCATAACCAATCATTCCCACACGTTTGGCTTGTTGAGTATTAGACATCAATTTGATTTTATGGATGCCCACATCGTGTAATATTTGTGCTCCAATTCCAAAATCTTTGGCGTCCATTTTTATTTGAGGAGCTTTTGCAATGCTGTCTTTGGTTTGCATTTTTCTAAGAGCTTCCAAACGATTTAGAATATCTAATGACTGGCTTTGTTGATTGATAAAAACAATGGCTCCTTTGCCTTCCTCATTTAAAAGCCTGAACATATCATCCAGTTTTTTATCTGAATTGTTGGTAAGGGTACTCAAAATATCATAATTTACCAAAGTTGAATTAACACGCACTAAAACCGGTTCATTTTCTTTCCAAATGCCTTTAGTTAAAGCCAGGTGAACCTGATCATTGGTGGTTTGTTTATAAGCTCTAAGGCGAAATTCTCCAAAGTTGGTTTGGATATAAAAATCCTCCTTTTTTTCTATCAAGGAGTCATGTTGCATTCTGTATGCAATTAAGTCTTCTATAGAGACGAGTTTGAGATCAAATTTTTCTGCAATTTTTATAAGTTGCGGTAAACGTGCCATAGTACCGTCTTCATTCATTATTTCAACGATTACACCCGCAGGTTGTAAGCCGGCAAGTCTTGCAAAGTCTATTGCGGCCTCTGTATGCCCTGTGCGTCTTAAAACGCCCCCTTCTTTCGCTTTAAGCGGAAAAATGTGCCCCGGCCTGCTCAAATCCCATGGTTTTGTGTTGGGGTTTATAAGAGATTTTATAGTTTTTGCTCTGTCTGAAGCTGAAATTCCTGTGGTGACCCCTTCGCCTTTTAAATCTACTGAAATGGTAAAAGCAGTTTCCATGGGGTCTGTATTACTACCCACCATCATATGTAAATCAAGCTCTTTACAACGGGATTCTGTTATGGGTGCACAGATGAGGCCGCGACCATGAGTGGCCATAAAATTAATCATTTCTGGAGTTACCATTTCGGCGGCAGCCAGAAAATCGCCTTCATTTTCACGGTCTTCATCATCAACTACGATAATGACTTTTCCATTTTTTATATCTTCAATGGCCTCTTCGATAGTGTGGAGTTGCATGGTTTTGGATTTCAAATTTTACGGCTTCGTTTTTGCAGTGCAAAGGTATTGAATCTAGCTGTTTTTAGACTTAATCATAAACAATTTCTTAAAGAAATTTCCAATGGATTCTGAAATAGAACTTACATCAAAAATACCTTGATCTGTGGTAGCTCTGTATGTTAACCAAACGCCCAGTGGCAACATAATAAATGTGGAAAGCCAGGCTCCAAAAAAAGGCAGAAGTTTTCCGTTTTCTGCACTGTTTTTTGCGAAAATTCCTAAAAAGTGGTACGTGAGAAAGATTGAAATAGCAACAACCATTGGCAATCCCATTCCGCCTTTTCTAATTATAGCACCTAAGGGAGCTCCCACAAAAAATAAAATAATACAACCAAAAGCAATGACATATTTATCGTGAAGGGCAATTTCATATTTGTTGAGCCTTTTTTGTTTATTTTGGAGGTGTAACCTCTTTGCTGTAATAGATTGAATAGATCCATTAACAGTGTTAATTGCGTTGCTTAAAATCTGACTCTTCTCTGCTTTAAGAGTGTAAGCATCCAGAATATTCACAACAGGTACTGTGTCACTTGTTTGTGGCTTATAACCACTTTCCATAGTTGTTATTCCACTTCTCACTTTAATATCATCAGGAAACTTTATTATATCCTGATTGAAATCCTGCGAAAGGGAGTCTATTTCTATTTTTAATTCACTTATTCGGTACATTTTTTCATTAGAGAGCTCTTGTTCTTCTTCTAAGTCAATATTGTTTATTTCAGATAAGTCAATGTTGATGGTATATGATTCAAAATAGCTTTTTGCAAATGGCTTTCTGTGTTGTTTTTTTTGGTCACTGGAAAGAATTTCGTCATAATAATTTCCGTCAAAGAGAATTAGCGAGAGCGTATTGGAGCCTTCTTGGCTTGTTAATTCGCCACTTTTTGCTTTGATAACAGTATGATTTCCAACACGATTTGGATTTTTTTTATGAATGATGACATCATCGAGATATTGTCCTCTCTCACCACTTTTTTTTGCTACTTTAATAGTAATATCGCCCACTGTACTAAACTGCCCTTCAGAGATGGCAACTGCTGGCTTTAATTGAGCAATGTTTCTTCTTAGATTTAAGGATTTATATTCAGACCAGGGAATTACTTCATTTGCAAAATAAAAAACGGTTCCGCTTAGGATTAAAATAAATACCATTAAACTTCTCATCGCTCGTTGAAGCGATATCCCTGTTGACTTCATGGCTGCAAACTCATATTTTTCAGCAAAGTTTCCAAATACCATAATAGATGAAACCAAAATGGTTAAAGGCAACACCAATGGAATTAGTTTTGGCGAAAAGTAGAGTAAGAACCTTAAAATAATATCAAGGTCTAAATCTTTTCCTGCAAGCTCAGAGATATAAAGCCAAATGGTTTGTAAGACAAAAATAAACATCAGAATTAAAAAAACACTGATGAAGGTTTTTAGGTAAGAAACCAGTATATATCTGTCTAAAATTTTCAATGGTTAATCCAGATTGTTGATGTAGTAATTTTTATATTTTGAAGCATCAAATGTAAACAGCGAATTTGGGATGGGTTGGTTTGTTTTGAAAGAGTTAACAGTAATCGTAATTTCTGTCCCATTATCCTGACGTTGAATCAATTTATAAATATGTTTTGTTTGCTTATCAATACCTAGAAGTATATCCTTGATTTCTGCATTACTGTCTTTGGGTTTCAATTGAATGTATTGAATTTTTCTTCCTCTCACATCTTGAACGATGTCCCATTTGTAAGTATATCCTTTTTCATAAAACGTGAGCATTTTTGAAGGTGTGATATCTCCATCATTTTCAGGATTGTGGTTTGAAATCGTTACTTCCTCGTCTTCAGGGACGATGGTGTGCAATTTTTCACCGTCAAAAAGCATCGTGGTTCCCATTAGATTGAGCACATATTTATCGCCTTTTAAGGTAACATCACCACGGGTTTCCTGATTGATATTTTCCTTGGTATTTTTTAAAGTATATCTAAATTCAATTTGAATGTTATCATAGCTTTTTACTTTTGCTGAAACCTCATTCAATAGGGTTTTAGCGCGTTGAGCATCCTGTGCCTGAGCATTTGAGAGTGTAAAAATGGTTAGTAATAGAAGAATTACTTTTTTCATGATTTTAAAAATTATTGAGTTTCATTATCTAAAAGGTGATTGAGAGCATCAATTGTTGGGACTAGTACTTGTCTGGCTTTACTTCCTTCAAAAGGGCCAACAATTCCGGCGGCTTCTAATTGGTCGATAATTCTACCTGCCCGGTTGTAACCCAGTTTCAACTTTCGCTGCAAAAGCGATGCCGAACCTTGTTGTGCTATTACCAAAACTTCTGCGGCTTCCCTGAACATCGCATCTCTTTCGTCGATTCCTATATCAAGATTTGTGCCACCATCTTCACTACTGTATTCCGGAAGAATGTGCGCACTGGCATAGGCTCTTTGAGAGCCAATATAGTTTGTAATTTGATCAACCTCAGGCGTGTCAACAAAGGCACATTGCAATCTGGTTAATTCATTTCCTTGAGTGAAGAGCATATCACCACGGCCTATTAATTGGTCTGCTCCGGAATTATCGAGTATGGTTCTTGAGTCTATTTTTGAAGTAACTCGAAATGCAATTCGCGCCGGGAAATTTGCTTTGATAATTCCTGTAATTACATTAACAGAAGGACGTTGAGTAGCTATAATTAAATGAATGCCGATTGCTCTGGCTAGTTGTGCCAGTCTGGCAATGGGCGTTTCTACTTCCTTACCGGCTGTCATTATTAAATCGGCAAATTCATCAACAACCAAAACGATGTAAGGTAAAAATTTATGACCCTCATTGGGGTTGAGTTTTCTCGCTTTAAACTTTGCATTGTATTCTGCAATGTTTCTCACCATAGCGTCTTTAAGTAAATCATAACGTTGATCCATCTCAATACACAATGAATTAAGTGTATTGATTACTTTGCTGTTGTCTGTGATGATGGCATCGTCTGTATCGGGTAATTTTGCGAGATAATGACGTTCAATTTTATTAAATAGAGTAAGCTCTACTTTTTTAGGGTCAACTAAAACAAATTTTACTTCGGCTGGGTGTTTTTTATAGAGTAGGGAAGTAAGTATGGCATTCAAACCAACAGACTTTCCTTGTCCTGTAGCACCGGCCATAAGTAGGTGAGGCATTTTTGCTAAATCAACAACAAATGTTTCATTTGAGATTGTTTTACCAAGCGCAAGCGGCAATTCCATTTCGGCATTTTGAAACCTGGGAGATGCAATTACAGAACGCATTGAAACCATTTTTGGGTTTTTATTGGGGACTTCAATACCAATGGTTCCTTTTCCGGGAATGGGAGCGATGATGCGTATTCCTAGGGCTGAAAGCGAAAGTGCAATATCATCTTCCAGATTCTTGATTTTTGAAATTCGGATACCTGCTTCCGGAATGATTTCATAAAGCGTGACCGTGGGACCCACAGTGGCTTTAATTTGATCAATTTCTATCTTGTAGTTTCTTAAGGTTTCAACAATGGTATTCTTATTCTGCTCTAATTCCTCCTGATCGATGGTGATTCCGGTGTTAGAGTTGTATTCTTTTAATAATTCCAAAGTGGGGAATTTGTAGTTGCTCAATTCCAGTTTTGGGTCAAATTCGCCAAAGTCTTTAACCAGTTTGTTGCTAAGGACTTCAACTTCCTCTTCGTCTTCTGCCTGTTCTACTTCAAGTGATAAATCATTTTCGTTTTCCGGTTTGATGACAATTTTTTCTTTTTCTTTAGGAGGTTCGGGTTCCGGAGTTGTTTTGTCTTCTATTTTTGTTTCCTGAAGTGGAATTTCTTCATTTTTGATTTCAATTTCTGTTTCACTTTTCGCGGAAGCAAAATCTTCTTGCAATTTTTGTTTCTTCTGCTTAAAGAAAGTGATTATTTTATCTGGAGTGAGTTTGAATTTTGAGATGATATAGGCTAAAAATAAAAAGGACATAAACAATACAGTACCAATAAAACCGAGATAATCCTGAAGAAAATGATTCATTTCAAAACCTATGACACCACCCAGCAAAGCCGATTTTGAAGCAAAAAAACCAAAAAACACAGACAACCAAATCATTATCAAAATACCCCAGAACCAATGGCGTTTGAGCGGCTTTTTTGAAAGACTAAAAAATAAATAGAGTCCACTTATAAAAATCAAAATACTTACTATAAGAGCCGAAACCCCAAATCCTTTATATACAAAGAAGTCACTAACCCAGGCCCCAAATTTATTGAGTAAGTTTTGGGCTTGTTCTTCACGATCTGTGAATTGTGAAAGGATGCTTTGGTCTGCTTGCCAGGTGAAAAAATAAGATATAAACGAAATAGTTAGGGCAAGACCAAGAATCATAAAAAAAACACCCAGTATGACTTGCGGTTGTTTTCCTAATTGGAATTTAGGGATGCCGGTTTTTTTTGATGAAGGTTTATTCGCTTTCTTTCCTGCCATGAATGATTAGGTATAATGGAACAAAAGTACAAATTGTTAACGGTATAATGTTTAAAAAATTCTAAATTCCAAACATCAAATTCCATTAACTGTTAACCCCTTTTCTACTAAGGGTTTCAATAATTAAAGCGATACCAATCACGACAACACATCCAAAAAGGTTGAGCCATAAATAAGGCATCCAATCATGCCACCATCCATAAATAACAATGACTTGTGTGATAAGGGCAGCAATAAAAACTGCATTTCCCCTTACATATTTTAAAAAAAATGCCAGTAAAAATATACCCAATACATTTCCATAAAATATGGAGCCGATGATGTTGACCAGCTGAATTAAATTATCAAAAAGATTGGCGACACAGGCAATGCTTATGGCAATGATTCCCCATAAGAGTGTGAACCACTTGGAGGCTTTAAGAAAATGTTTTTCATCACCATCTGAGGTTTTATTTCGTTTATATAAATCCATTGTAGTGGTAGTGGCCAGTGCATTGAGCTCTGAAGCTGTTGAAGACATTGCAGCACTTAAAATTACTGCAAGTAAAAGGCCAATCAAGCCACGAGGTAGATTGTTTAGTATAAAATGAATAAACACATAATCTTTGTCATTTGTTTCAACTATGTTGCTTGCTTTGCTTATTAATTTTTTTGCATCCTCTCTGTAAATTTGATCTTTTGCATCCAGACTAACAATGCTTTCCTGGTAAATCGATTTGTCTGGGTTATTTTCCTTATTGGTGAAATTATAAATAGCTTGTTGTTTCGCTTCAAAATTGGCTTGTTGTTTGGCTTCCAGTGCACGGTATTCCTCTGCATAATCTGAATTTAAAACAGTGCTTGTTGCCACCGGATTAAAATTCAAAGGCGAAGAGTTGAATTGATAGAAAACAAATACCATCACACCCACAAGTAATATAAAAAACTGCATGGGTACTTTAAGTATTCCGTTCATTATAAGGCCCATTTGGCTTTGCTTCACAGATTTGCCTGAGAGGTATCGTTGTACCTGGCTTTGGTCTGTTCCAAAATAAGAAAGAGCCAGAAAAGTTCCACCTATAATTCCGCTCCAAAAGGTATAGCGATTGTCCATATTAAAAGAAAAATCGATAATATCCATTTTTCCGCTGGCTCCGGCTATGTCGAGGGCGTTTGAAAAAGTAATGTTTTCCGGTAAGTAACTTATTATAATAAAGAATGCAGCAAACATTCCGGCAAAAATGACGGCCATTTGTTGTTTTTGGGTCACGCTCACAGCGTTTGTTCCACCGGAAACAGTGTAAATAATTACTAAAATTCCTATGATAATATTCAAGTAAATAAGATTCCATCCCAAAACTGCCGAGAGTATAATGGCAGGAGCAAAGATGGTTATTCCGGCTGCCAGGCCGCGTTGAATTAGAAAAAGTATGGCGGTTAAGGAACGGGTTTTTAAATCAAAACGATTTTCCAAAAATTCATAAGCAGTATATACCTTAAGCCTGTGATAAATTGGGATAAATACCAAACAAATTATCACCATCGCTATGGGAAGACCAAAATAAAATTGCACAAAACCCATGCCGTCGTGAAAGGCTTGTCCGGGAGTTGAAAGAAAGGTAATTGCACTGGCTTGAGTTGCCATTACAGAAAGACCAATGGTCCACCAGTTTGAAGTATTTCCGCCCTTTAAAAAGTCCTGAACGTTTCTGCTGCCACGTGTTTTCCATACACCATAACTTACTATAAATACAAGTGTGCCAATAAGAACAATCCAGTCAATTATTTCCATCTTAGGTCAATGCTATCATTAAAAAATAAAACAAAACAATATAAATCGCATTGCAAACCAAAACGATGGTGTATGAATTTTTCCAGATGTATTTTTCGGGCTTAGAATCCAATGTTTAACTTTTTTGGTGGTTAGTTATAAAATCAATTTGCACATCAATCATTCGATAAAGATAACAAATTTGCAAACAACCGATATGCACCGGAAACGCCCGCAGGCAATTGCCTGAAAAAGCTTAAGCCTGTGTAAGTTATAGTTCCTTTGCCATAGCTTGCAACTAAGAGGGCTCCTTCAACAGCATCTTCATTAGGATCGTTCATACTAAAAATGGGTTCAAACTCGTCTGCCCATTCATTTGCAAAATACAAACCGCGTTCCTGTACCCAATTTTCAAAATCTTTTTGTGTGATTTTGTTTGGGGTGTTTAAAACAGGATGATTAGGGTTGGTAAATTGTACTTTTGCATCCTCATCGGTAACTCGATTTCTAGAAAGTTTTAAATCAAAAGGAGCCAATTGCTCAGTAACCAATCCGCGGGAGACGTTGTATTGCATAATTAAGTTGCCGCCGTTTTTTACATATTCAAAAAGCACCTCCTGCCTGAATCTTAAAATATCGTGCACATTATAAGCCCTTATTCCCACAACGATGGCGTCAAAACCAATGATTCCTTGAAGTGTTATAGTTTCAGGGTTAATTTCGGTAACCTTATAACCAATTTGGCTTAAAGCCGAAGGAATCTCATCACCGGCACCTGCTATGTATCCAATGTTTTGACCCTTTATGTTTAATTCAATGCGGGCAACTTTCGCTTGAGCGGGCACTAAAATATGTTGAAAAGGAATGTGCTCATAATTGAGAGTAACCATTTCGTTGTTGTAATAGGAATCACCCACTTGAATCAATAAATTCAGGGTGCCTTCACTTTGGTTATTTGATGGAGTCACTGTAAAAATGAGTTCCTTTTCCTGGTCTTTTGTTTCCAATTCAAAAGTTTGCGGGGCACTTACGCTCCAGCCTTCAGGGTGTTGAAGTGTCGCAATACCCGAAAGATTGTCTTTTCCGGCCTTGACCGTAACAGTAACTTGTTGGGCTTGTGGTTCTGAAAAAATGAGTACTTTATCCTTAATTTTTCCGGTAACTTCTGGCAAAACTTGAAAAGGCTGGTATACTTCTCCGGTTACAGGGCTGTTGAATTTATAAATAATATCCCTTTCAAAAGTAAACTTCTCACCATCTATGATTACTTCAAAATAAACCTGTTCGTTTTGATTGACTGTTGGAAGTCCAATAAGATCGAGCTCGTTTACGTTAAATAGACCTTTACTTGCTTGTTTTTTGATCCAATAGGGCGAGCTATAGATCGCATTTTTCGGGATAATTATTGAACTCTCAAAAGAAACGCGTTGGTTATTTGTCAATTTTTTTTTCTCTTTCAAGAGTGATTTTGAGTTATAAGTAACATCAATTAGGTCCACGGAAACTGATGAGCGATTGATGGCTTCAATGTTTATTTTAATTTGAGAAGCAGGGGAGGTGTATTGCGTCTCAGAAATTGCCTCAATGAATAGTCCGGTTGCGGCAGTGATAATTTTTTTGATTTCTTTTGTTTTTTGAATGCCCCAGTAGTCTGTTCTGTTTTTTAAAAGTCTGTAACCCTTAACAAGTTCGGGTATACTTGCCGCCGGATTTTTAAAATCAAAATCTTTTTCAACCTGATAAAGAATATTACCAATTACTTCACCACCCTCTATGCGGGACCAAGATGTGTTAATACCCTCAAAAAGGTTTGTGGGGTCTGAAGGCATGGGACCTTTTAATAGCTCCAGATATTCTGTATCAACACCACGTGTACCTGTATTACCAAAGCCTTGTGACTGGTGTTTACTGCGACTCAAAGCGGCGATTTCACCGTTAGAGAGGCCAAAAGACGGATAAAATTTTCCGGTTTTTAAAGCAACCAAATTGCTTTTGTCTGCTTTTTCAAAGGCTTCCTGACTTCCATAAAACCACCAAGAGGTATTGAAAAATAAACGCTTTGGTTGCCAGGGTTTGTATTGAGTTAATTGATTTGAAAAAGTATTGGAATCTGCTGCCAGATCAAAAGCTTCCACTCCTAAGATACCTGCTGCAGTATGGTGACCGTGAGTAGTACCCGGTGTGCGGTGATTAAAACGATTGATAATAATATCTGGTTGAAATTTTCGTATGGCGAGAACCACATCACTCAACACAGCATCCTTACCCCAAATGGAAAAAGTTTCATCTGGATTTTTTGAAAAACCGAAATCAATAGCTCTGGTAAATATCTGTTCGCCACCGTCGGTTTTTCTGGCTTTTATAAGTTCGTTGGTTCTAATAACACCAAGCAGCGGTCCCAACTCAGTTCCAATTAAGTTTTGACCGCCATCGCCACGTGTAATTGAGATATATGCTGTACGCGCTTTTACCTCATTGGCAAGGTGCGAAATAAGTCTCGTGTTTTCATCATCTGGATGTGCTGCAACAAAGAGGACAGATCCTAAAAAGTTTAGTTTTTTGATGGACTCATAGATTTCTGAAGCAGTAGGTTTTTGAGGCTTTTGAGCGTTTAAATTATTGAATGAAAATAATACTAAAGAAAAAACTAAAAGTAATTTATTCATGTTGAAATTGTTAATCGTGAGTTTTCGTTAAATTTTTATCTTCTTTGTTTTCAGTATCTTCCATTCTATCGCTCCCTGAAACCAGTGTAATACCTTTTTGTAAAATCATATTGTTGGGATAGCAAAGAAGTTCACCATTTTCACTTTTTAAAAGTGTTTGAAATGCATTTATGTCTTCAATGATAAGTGGTTCAGCAAAAAAGTCCTTATCGTGTATTTTTATGGTATCTCCAATTTTAAATGGAAACGTAAAAAACATGATAATACCGCTGGTTACATTACTCAAAATTGACCATTGAGCAAAAAGAGCAACACCAATTATAGCAAAGACAGAGGAAAAGACCAATCCCACATCACTGAATTGAACTCCCCAAATTAGAATATTCCAAAAAACCAATAAAAAGACAAAGGCAAAGTTGAAATATTTTTTTATCAAGTTTGTTCTATTTTCAACTCTTTCCTGATTTTTCACAAAACGATTGACTAATTTAATTGCAACCCCTTGCACGATGAGAATAACAATAATGCTAACAGCAGAATAAATAAGTTTTGGAAGTAATTCTTCAAAAGTCATGGTAAATTGATTTAGTTTAGTTCTAGAGAATCTCTTAAATGAGCATCATTGTTTTGATTTTTTGACCAATAAGCTGATTGAATTTTTTTCATAAAAGTAGCCTGCGTTGTGGATTCACCAATTTGTTC
>JANSXN010000048.1 GCA_024742935.1 Flavobacteriaceae bacterium | reverse complement strand
GGACTCAATATAAATACTACCGGAACTGTTGACACTCAAGGGATTTTAACATCTATTGACGCCGCTTTTAACATCAACCCCATTCTTTTTATTGTGCCTTTACTGGTGATTATTTTAATTGTGAAAAAAACGTCTCCACTTGTTGCTTTACTTATTGGAACATTATTAGCAGGTTTGGCAGCGCTCATTTTTCAGCCTCAAATAGTAGCGACTATTGGCGGTTCTGAAACATTGTCCTTTGAAAGTGGATATAAAGGGGTCATGAATGCCATAACGGTTGATACTTCTGTGGCTACAGATAATGAAATTCTTGCCGATTTATTTTCAGCAGGCGGCATGAGCGGTATGTTGGGAACCATCTGGCTTATTATTTGTGCAATGGTTTTTGGTGGAATTATGGATGCTATTGGTGCTCTTAAGGTAATTACAAGTTCATTACTAAAAATGTTTCACACCACATTTGGTCTTTTTGCAAGTACAGTGGCGAGTTGCTTGGCTTTGAATGTTACTGCTTCAGATCAATATCTTGCCATCGTTGTACCCGGAAAGATGTTTGCCAAGGCCTATGAAGACAAAGGATTGGCTCCTGAAAATTTAAGTAGAACTCTGGAAGACTCCGGAACCGTTACTTCAGTACTAATCCCTTGGAACACTTGCGGTGCTTATCACAGTGGTGTTTTGGGTGTGGGAGTAGGCGAATACTTTATGTATGCTATTTTTAACTGGTTAAGCCCATTCACTACTTTGTTTTTTGCGGCTTTGGGTATCAAAATAAAAATGCTTACCGGTAAAACAGCTTAAAAATCACAAGTTTATCACTTGACATTCTCAATGAATCGTTGTTATAAATTTATTTCATTATTAACAATTAAGCCCGGCTAAAGTTATATTTTTACTAAAAAAAATTATGGCAACAATTACATTGGGAGGAACTCCCGCTAATACCAATGGCAACTTACCAAAACAAGGTGATAAAGCTCCAAAAGTATCACTTTCCAAAACAGATCTCTCTCAAGTATCTCTTAAGGATTATGAAGGTCAAAAACTGGTTTTAAACATCTTCCCAAGTGTAGATACTGGGGTTTGTGCTGCTTCGGTTAGAAAATTTAATGAAGAGGCCTCAAACCTTACCAATACAAAGGTCCTTTGTATTTCAAGAGATTTACCCTTTGCACAAGCACGATTCTGTGGTGCGGAAGGATTAAACAATGTGGAGTGCTTATCAGATTTTAACGACGGAAACTTTGGAAAAACTTTTGGTGTTGAAATTCAAGATGGTGCGTTTAGGGGCTTGCACGCCAGAGCTGTCGTTATTCTGGATGAAGAAGGAAAAGTAATATACAACCAACTTGTATCTGAAATAGGACAGGAACCAAACTATGAGGATGTTTTAAATCATATTTAATGAATCCAAAATCCTTTATCAATAACCGAATTTCCGGGATTAAATATGCAACACGAGGTGCTTGGTTGCTTCTTAAAAAAGAAGAAAGTATTCAAGTTCAGGTATTTGTATCATTTGTTGTTTTAGGTGCCGGTTTTTATTTTGATATCACTGCAACAGAATGGATGTTTCAACTTTTTGCGATTGGTTTAGTTCTAAGTATTGAAGGAATCAATACAGCTATTGAGGAAATTGCCAACTTTGTACATCCTGATTATCACTATAAAATTGGATTGATAAAAGATATTTCAGCAGGCGCAGTTTTTCTTGCCGCTATCACAGCGGTTTCTATTGCAGCTATCATCTATTACCCCTATCTTTTTGATTGAAAAACAATTTTTAAAAAATACTCTTAAAAAAGCTTTAGTAAACAAAAAAAGGATTTTATATTTGCAGCCTTATTGGAGAAATGGCAGAGCGGTCGAATGCGGCAGTCTTGAAAACTGTTGAGGGTCAAACCTCCGGGGGTTCGAATCCCTCTTTCTCCGCAACATTCAAATGCTTCACAACGCAGTTGTGGAGCATTTTTTATTTATGGAAAACTCAAACGAAATTTGAAAGTTTTGAGAATAGATAAAAGGTTCTAAAGGCGATAGGCTGAAGCATGTAAATTATTGTATAAGATTCCCAATAAGGCAACTACTCTGTTAAACTCTCTTTCTCAATAATTAACTATTTCCAAAATCAACACTATTTGTAAGCCAGATATTAGTTAATGTTCTACTAAACCCTTAAAAAGGGTTGCAAAATGTTAAAATTGAACGTAAATTTATGTTTTTAACTTCTTAAATTAAATTTCAATATGAGCTTTTTAAACTTAAACAAAGAAAAGACCAACTTTACTGTTAATGAATTAAATATTCTCTTAGGAGATTTTCACCTTTATTATCAAAAATTACGTAATTTTCACTGGAATATAGTTGGTAAAAGTTTTTTTGATCTTCACCTCAAGTTTGAGGAAATGTATGATGATACCAAATTAAAAGTAGATGAAATTGCAGAGCGCATTTTAACTCTCAGATATCAACCCATAAGCAATTTGAGTGAATATTTAAAAATTTCAAATATCAAAGAGTCTAAATCTTCCCTTACTGATGTCCAAATGATAGATACTCTAATTGAGGACCACGCAATTCTCTTAAAACAAATGAGAAAAGTTGTCGCTGCAGCAGACGATGCCAAGGATGAAGGAACAATTGATTTAATTGGAGCCTACATACGAGAACTTGAAAAAACAACCTGGATGCTTGATGCCTGGCGAATGAAATCTACAGAAAATCATCCAAAGGCATAACCTAAAATTCCAACCTAAACAGTATGACCGACTATTTTGATATCACCAAAGCATTTGAAAAAGTTTTAGAAAAACTCTCAGGATGGGGGGAATCTATAATACTCAAAACACCCAATTTTATTCTCGCTATACTTGTTTTTGTGGCTTTTTGGTATGTTGGGAAATACACCAGTCATTTTATAAAAAAAATACTGCTTAAAAAAGTAGGGCAAGAGTCTATTAAAGCTATAGTGGCAAGAACTTCTTTTATTGTAATTGTTGTTATAGGCTTTTTTACAGCTCTTGCCATTCTTGATCTTGATAAGGTTTTAACCTCTGTTCTTGCAGGTGCCGGTGTTGTTGGTCTTGCAATTGGTTTAGCTCTTCAAGGCACCTTACACAATACATTTTCCGGATTTATTTTATCCTTTTTACCCAACATCCAAATTGGCGACTGGATTGTCACAAACAATCATGAAGGACAAGTTGTTGATATCAACCTGAGGAGTGTAACCATTATAGAAGCAGACAATAATGCTGTGGTTATTCCCAACTCAAAAATTATTGACTCCCCCTTTAAAAACTTTACCGGATCAAGCAGGTCCAGAATTTTTGTAGAGTGTGGTGTGGGTTATGAGAGCGATCTAGAACTTGTTAAAAAAGTAACCGAAGATGCAATTGCCGAAATATTTACTCAAAAAGTAAATGAAGAAATTGAATTTTTTTATAGCGGTTTTGGCGACAGTTCCATAAACTATGTGGTGAGATATTGGGCAGATGTGAGAAATAGAAAGGACATCCTAAAAGCGCAAAGTGAGGGAATTCTCGCCATCAAGAAAGCATACAATTTAAACAACATTAATATCCCTTTCCCAATCAGAACATTGGATTTTGGAAAAAATAAATTTAGGTCTGAAACAATCAGTATCAAAAATAGTGATGAATAAAAACTGTCGTTTTGTAATATTTAAATCCTCAGTTTAGTTTTATCGGGATTTTAAGAATAATTTATCCAGAGTATAATACATTTGCAAAAAAAAACATTCCCTATGCGATTTTTAAGTTTATTTCTACTAGTACTCATTTTACAGTCCTGCCAAGACCGCTCAAAAACGATCACTTTTACCGGAACAATTCCCGGTGCAGAAGATAAATCAAAAGTGTATTTTCAAAAAGTTAATGAAAACAATCAGCCTTATGATGTAGATACTCTTGAAGTTTTAAACGGGTCTTTTACATTTGATATTGATAAAGTTAAAGAAGCAGAAGTTGGTTTGCTTAATTTTAGAAACCTTAATGTAACCTTGGTTTTCTTTATAGAAGATAAAAATATAGAAGCCCAATTTGACTACAACAATTTATATGGCACCAACTTTTCAGGAGGAAAAGAAAATGAACTTTTTACTTCTTTTAAGGAACGCATTCTCGAGTTTGACAAACGAAAAACCGAAAACCAACAAGCCATGAATGAAGCCCGCAATAACATGTCTAATCAAGACATTGTGAGACTTCAAACCGAAGCAGCTATTTTAAGCAATGATGAACAGGTTTTTAAAAAAGAGTTCATTGACAAAAACTCAAATTCAATCATCGCAATGATGATGCTTAACGAAATGATTTCAAAAAAAGAGGTCACACTTAGTGAAGTTGAATCTTACTTAAAAAAACGAGACTCAAATCTTAAGGAAAATGTTTTTTACCGTCTCGTAAAAGTAAATATGGAAACTCTTAGAGGTGCTAATATTGGAAACATGGCACCTCCTTTTTCAGGGCCAGACCCCGATGGAAATATCATTTCGCTTCAAGATGCACTTGGTAAAGTAACCCTCATTGATTTTTGGGCTTCATGGTGCAGACCTTGTCGCGTTGAAAATCCTAATGTGGTGAGAGTGCACAATCAATACAAAGACAAAGGATTCAATATCATTAGTGTTTCACTTGATAGACCAGACCAGAGAGCCCAGTGGTTAAAAGCCATTGAAGATGATAAAATGGATTGGTATCATGTTTCAAACTTACAGTTTTGGAATGACCCTATTGCTAGAGAATATGGTGTTCGGTCAATTCCCGCAACTTTTATTGTAGATGAAACCGGTAAAATAGTAGCAAAAAACCTTCGAGGTCCTGCATTGGGAAGAAAAGTAGGTGAACTATTGAGTAATCTATAAAAGCTCAAAAACAACCTGTATTTTAACTTTTATTTCCATTTCGCCAACAGCAAGGGTTTCTCCTCCACCACCATCACTCATCATAACTGCCTCAGATCGATACAAAGGCATTGGAGGGTTGTAATTACCTTGTTCGCTAATTTGTATTGCTTTCCCTATTTTTTGGTTTAAAACACTTGCATATTCCTGTGCTTTCATCTTTGCATTGGCAATTGCATTTTTACGAGCTTGCGATTTTAATTCCTCTGCTTTTGAAGATCCAAAAGTAACCCCATCTATACTGTTAATTCCTTTTTGAACCAAACCTGATATCAATGGGTCATATTTTTTCAAATCTCTCAATACGACTGTAATGGTTTGTCTTGCCTGAAAAGTATACGTTTTTGTATTGTAATCATATCGCTTGTTTAGGGAAACATATTGTGTTTGCACATCCTTTGCTTCCACACCACTTTGTTTGATGTGATTCAAAACGGCATCAACAGTTTTATCGTTCAGCGATTTGAGAGCAATGACATCGTCACCGGTGTTTTCAACAGACATACTTATGGTCACTTGGTCTGGAACGACAGTAACAATTCCCTCTCCGGTTACATTAACAATGGATTGTAGTTTTTCTTGAGCCATAATTTGAAGTGATAAGAATACTAATAGTACAGGAATTAATTTTTTCATAATGAGTATTTAATATTTTAAAGATACTAAAAGAACAGTCATACTAAGTTTATAATTTCCCCATTCTTTGCATTAAAAAAAGTAAAATTATGGGCACAGCCAGTAAGACTATAATCCACATTTGTGTTGCAAATAAAGAAGGTACAAAAACAAGCGTAAGCACATAACCGGCAATAGCGCCACCAAAATGAGCATCATGCCCAATGTTTCCCAATCGTTTTTTCATTCCGTAAATAGAATATAACAAATAACCAATACCTATCACCCATGCAGGAATGGGAATGGGAATAAAAAATAAATACAAAGGCATATCAGGATAAAATAGGATCGCAGAGTATAATATTCCTACGACTCCACCACTAGCTCCAACTGCAGTATAATGAGCCTCATTTTTATGAAAATAATAAGACAAGAAATTTCCCGCAAGGAGACTAGCTACATAAATAATTAAAAAAGATGTTTGACCTAAACTCAAAATGACAACCTCAGCAAAAAAATAGAGTGTTATCATATTAAAAAGCAAATGCATCATATCAACATGTAAAAATGCAGAGGAAAAGTATCTAAAATATTCGCCCCTTTGAAGAGAAGCAATATTGAATTTGTATTTTTCAAAAAAGGAATAGTCATTAAATCCTTTCAGGGAAATAATAACATTTGCTGCTATAATGACAATCGTAATGATGCTTAAAGTACCCATAGGACTTGTAATATTTTAGAATCACGAAAATAAACAATTAAAACAACGCATGTAATTTATTAAAGCTAAAATTAGATTTTTTAAAAACCTACTCCTGAAATAACACGTATATTTGTCAAAATTTATTACGCTGTGAAATTAGTACTCTTTCTGATTATTTATCCACTGTTATGGTTTATTTCAATTTTGCCTTTCAGGCTTTTATACTTATTATCTGATGGGGTTTATTTTTTAATGTATTACATCATTGGTTATAGAAAAAAAACAGTGAGGTATAATTTAAAATTGGCTTTACCAAATTTGACAGATAAAGAACGTCTTATCATTGAAAAAAAGTCTTTTAGACACCTGTGCGACATGTTTCTGGAAGTTATAAAAACGATGACAATTTCCAGAAGTGAAATGGATAAGCGTTTTCAGTTTTCAAACCTTGAGGTTTACAAAGATCTTGAAAAAAAAGGAAAAAGTATTGCTTTGGTTTGCGCCCATTATGCCAGTTATGAATGGGTTATATCTATGAACAAGTACATCGATTTTAAAGGTTTTGCCATTTATAAGAAAATAGCCAATCCCTATTTTGATACCTTACTGAAAAATATTCGCTCTAAACACGAAGCCTTTTTAATTACAACCAAAGAAACAATTGATAAAATTGAAGAAAACCACCTAAAAGGTGATTTATGTGTTTATGGATTTGCTGGAGACCAATCTCCCAAACTTGGTAAAGCAAAACATTGGGGAACTTTTATGGGTATTGAAGTCCCAATTCATACCGGTGCTGAAATGCTCGCCAAACGATTTGATATGAATGTAATTTATTTAAGAGTAAGGCAAAAAAAAAGAGGCTTTTATGAAGCTTCATTTGAAGTGCTTTCAGAAGATGTAAAAACAGTTCCTGATTATCAAATCACAGATACTTTTATTCAAAAAGTAGAAGAACAAATTAAGGAGGCTCCTGAGTTTTATTTCTGGACACACAAACGCTTTAAGCACGCAAAAGGCTTGATTTAATAATCACATTTAGACCTGATAGGTTTTTACAACCTATCAGGTCTGAATTTTTAATTTTTCTTCCTACACGGTTACCAAATCATTAATCTCAGCAATAAACCTATCAGCGAGTGCATCAGCTGTTTCTTGAGTTTTGGCTTCGGTGTAAATTCTTATAATAGGTTCTGTATTTGATTTTCTCAAATGCACCCAATTTTCAGGAAAGTCAATTTTCACACCGTCAATGGTAGTGATATTTTCGCCGGCATATTTTGTTTCCATTTTTTGTAGTAAGTCATCAACATCAAGTCCTTCTGTTAATTGAATTTTTTTCTTGCTCATAAAATAACTGGGGTAGGAAGCTCGCAGTTCACTCACTTTCAATTTCTTTTCAGCCAGCAGGCTTAAAAACAAAGCTACTCCCACCAATGCATCTCTCCCATAATGAGATTCAGGATAAATCACACCGCCGTTGCCTTCTCCACCAATGATGGCATTGGTATCTTTCATCAATTTTACCACATTTACTTCACCCACCGCACTGGCTTGATAAGTACCTCCATATTTTTCAGTGATATCACGCAAGGCGCGTGAAGAAGACATATTGCTCACGGTGTTTCCGGGTGTTTTACTCAGTACATAATCTGCACAGGCAACGAGTGTATATTCTTCTCCAAACATGTCTCCGTTTTCAGAGACCAAAGCCAGTCTGTCCACATCTGGATCAACAACAATACCAAGGTCTGCATCTTCTTTGACCACCAATCTTGAAATTTCGCCAAGATGTTCTTTCAAAGGTTCGGGGTTGTGAGGGAATTCACCATTGGGTGTACAGAATAATTTTACTGTGTGCACTCCCAGTCGATCTAAAAGAAGTGGAATTGCAATACCGCCGGTAGAATTTACGGCATCGACCACCACTTTAAAATTGGCTTCTTTTATTGCTTTTTCATTCACTAATGGCAAGTCTAAAACCATGTCAATATGAATATCAATATAGGCATCGTTTTTTGTGATTTCACCTAAAGAATCTACTTCAACAAATTTAAAATCTTCGGCTTCGGCAAATTCAAGTATTTTTTTTCCTTCGGTATCGTTTAAAAATTCGCCTTTGGCATCGAGCAACTTCAGGGCGTTCCATTGTTTTGGATTGTGGCTGGCAGTGAGTATAATTCCACCATCAGCGTGTTCTTCAGTGACAGCAATTTCTACTGTGGGTGTTGTTGAAAGACCCACGTCAACAACGTGAATCCCCATTCCAACAAGAGTTTGCATTACAAGTTCCTGGATCATTTCGCCTGAAATGCGCGCATCTCTACCCACCACCACACGGTAGTTTTCCTTGTTGCGCTGTTGTTTAATCCAACTGCCATAAGCTGCTGCAAATTTTACGGTATCGATGGGCGTTAAATTTTCACCCACAGCTCCACCAATGGTCCCTCGTATTCCTGAAATAGATTTTATTAATGTCATTTTAGATATTAGATTTTAGACGTGATATATTAGAAATAAAAATAATGAACTAATTTATAGAAAACCAACTCAAAACCTATTTCGCAAATATACAATTCAAAAATGGGAATACTTCAAAGTGAATTTGTAAATTGGCTGTATGAATTTCTTAGCCCATATATACCTTTCGGGGAATGATAACGAGCTCATTATCGGGAACTTTATTGCAGATGGTATCAAAGGAAAAAAGTATAAAAAGTTTTCTCCGGGCATTCAAAAAGGTATATTACTGCATCGGGAAATAGATACGTTTACAGATGCGCATCCTATCGTAAGGCAAAGCACTAAAAGGCTTCATAAAAATTACGGCCATTACAGCGGTATAATTGTTGATATTCTTTACGACCATTTTTTAGCAAAAAACTGGTCGAGATACAGCAATATTCGTTTAGATGTATTTGTAGAAAACTTTTACCAGTTGCTCAAGGATTCCTTTGAAATACTTCCCACCCGCATTCAAAAAATGATGCCCTATATGATAGCAGACAACTGGCTCTTGAGTTATGCAACCATTGAAGGGATTAGTAAGATTTTATACCAAATGAACTACCGCACCCAAAACAAATCTAAAATGAATCTTGCCGTGGCAGAACTGGAAGAATATTACAACGAATTTGAAACAGAATTCACTGCTTTTTTTGATGAATTAATTCTATTTTCAAACCAAAAATTACAAGAATTATGCGCTTAACTCCATTTTTATTACTACTCCTTTTATTTTCGTGTAAAACAGAACAACAAACCGTCAAGAAAACAGGACTCATTGCTGAAAATGCCATGGTTGTTTCTGCTAGGGTTGAAGCCTCAGAAATAGGACTTCTTATTTTAAAACAAGGCGGTAATGCATTTGATGCGATGGTTGCTACAGAACTTTCGCTCGCTGTTGCTTTTCCGTTTGCTGGAAATATTGGTGGTGGCGGTTTTATGGTTTATCGCACGCACGACGGTCAAAAAGGTGCACTTGATTATCGGGAGAAGGCGCCTCTTGCGGCCCACCGTGACATGTATCTTAATGAAAACGGTGAAGTCATTCCAGGGAAAAGCAGTTTAGGCGGAGTGGCAATTGGAGTTCCGGGAACCATAGCCGGTATTTTTGCTGCTCACGAGAAATTTGGCAGTTTGCCCATTAAAAATATAATTGACCCTGTGATTGCGCTTGCGCGAAAAGGAGTTGTGGTCACTCCTGTTCAGGAAAGAAGTTTAGATAGATCCCGTGATTTAATTATACAAACCAGTGGTGAGAACACTCTTTTCTCAAAAGTATATAAAGCGGGTGATACCATCAAGCATCTGGCTTTCGCCGAAACACTCACTGCGATTAAAAATAACGGTCGTGATGAATTTTATAAAGGCGAAACCGCCAAAAAAACTATTGATTTTCTTCAACAAAATGGGAGCATCATTACCATAGAAGACCTTGAAAAGTATGAAGCCAAATGGCGCAATCCCATAACTTTTAATTACAAAGACATAACAATCACATCTATGAGCCCTCCATCAAGTGGTGGAGTTTGTTTGGGTCAAATATTAAAAATGATAGAACCCTATGAAATTAAAACTTTTGGACACAACTCTGCCAAAGCCATTCAACTTATCACAGAAGCATCAAGACGTGCTTATGCAGACCGAAGTTATTACTTAGGAGATCCTGATTTTGTTGAAATTCCCATGGATTCGCTTTTAAGTAAAGCTTATTTATCCCGAAGAATGGAAGATTTTAATTTTGATCAAGCCACTCCTTCTTCTTCTGTTAGCCATGGTAATATCACGATGAGTCAAGAATCTAATGAAACCACGCATTACTCAATTGTTGACACATTTGGAAATGCAGTTTCAGTTACTACAACGCTTAACTTAGCATATGGCTCCAAACTATACTCTGAAGAATTAGGGTTCTTTTTCAACAACGAAATGGATGATTTCAGCTCCAAACCCGGTGAACCCAATATGTTTGGACTCATTGGTGCCGAAGCAAATAAAATCGAACCCGAAAAAAGAATGTTGAGCTCCATGACACCCACCATCATTGAAAAAGAAGGGCAGTTATGGATGGTTTTAGGAACTCCCGGAGGATCGAGAATTATCACCACAGTTTTACAAACCATTTTAAATGTATATGAATTTGATATGACGATGCAAGAAGCAGCAGATGCACCTCGTTTTCACCACCAATGGCTCCCGGATGAAATCACATTTGAGGATGGATTTTCAAAAGAAGTTTTTGAAAATTTAAATCAAAAAGGTTACACTACAACTCAAAATGAAGCCCAAATACTTGGAAGTATAACAGCTATTTTAGTTCTGAAAGATGGTAAATTAGAAGCCGGGGCAGACAAAAGACGTGATAATAAAGGGCTTGGATTTTAAATAAAGAGCTACTCAAATAATAATTTTGTAGGTTTTTTACTACTCAATGTAAGAAATTTATGTAAATTAGCAGGCTTGTTAACTAGTAAATAACTAATTAAAAATTAAACAGTAAGACTATTGGGGATTGTTTTTACTGGTTTTTTTGCTTAAAATACCTGAAGTTGTCAAGGCTTCGGAAAACTTGTATCTTTTGTAAGAAAATCATTAATAACACACAATATATTAATAATTTGTCTTCATTTTTATAGATGAATCAATCTCCCCCACTTTTACTGGAATGATTTAAATGGGAAATAAATCTTTTTTTAAAGATATAGGATCTCTTCTTCCACTTATCTTAAGTGGATTGATTGTGCTATTACTCAGTTTTTACTTGTGGGGAAATGTGCAATCTAACCCTGAGTTTATCAACTCCATTCACAACGTTTTGGATATTACTATGATTATAAGTGGTGTTCTTGCTACAGCAATCATGTTTTATCTTGCAACCATCGTTATAAACCTCAGAAACAAAAGAAACAGTATTGTATCTGACTTGGAAAAAGTGACTCAAAAAATGCATAGTTTCAGAAATATCATTGATTTACTGTATCGTTCAAAAATGTGGTTACCCGGCTTGAAACAATACCTTGATGAAGAATATGCAAATCTTAACTTTTTTGAAGTTAAGGAGTTTTACAAAGGGTATTCAAAATTGGCAATTGAATTCTTACAGGAAAATCATCCCTATCAAGATACTGAAAATCTGTATCTTGAATTTAAAGCCATGTTAATCACATCCCCCAAGGAAAAAGTTGTTTCAGAAAATATAAGGTACCCCAGGCATTATGACAATGCCATTGTTGAAAAATGGCTGGAACATAAATGTGGTTCCGGTTTGTGGTATTATTTTGGATATAAATTTGCTACATATAAAAGCGCCCTCGATCTTGAATCGGTTTTTGAACGTCATCAAGATAAAATAATGACTCTGGCTCAATCCATAGACAGTGAAGCATTTGAAGATTCTTCATTTAATGAGGTATTTCTATCAAAATTAGGAGAATATATGAACAAAGAAGTGATTCCAAAACTTCATCAGTTTCAAACATTTGCAGCTCAAAAATTACCAAAAATGGTGAATTCAATTTTTAGTTTGTTTGTTGTTCTTGTGAGTTTTGGCGTAATGCTTCCACTTCTTTATTTACTCTTAAATTTAGACACAACAATTGCCATAATAAGTGTAGCAATGACTTTAGGTGTACTTTTCTATATAATGACCTCTTTTTATCAATTTCTCACCAAAGAAATTGAAGTATAATTACGCCTTTTTTTATACTTATTTTTAACAATCTCATTCCTGTTGCCATAGTGAATTCTACTATTAAATAAGTATCTTTGCAGCTATGGCAAAAAATGACGATTTTATCACTGTTTTGGGTGCACGCGTCCACAACTTGAAAAACATTGATGTTAAAATTCCAAGAGAAAATCTCGTTGTGATTACAGGTCTTTCAGGCAGCGGAAAATCATCACTGGCTTTTGATACAATCTATGCAGAAGGTCAACGTCGATATATTGAAACTTTTTCGGCCTATGCCAGACAGTTTCTAGGAGGTCTTGAGCGACCTGATGTAGATAAAATTGATGGTCTTTCACCAGTCATAGCCATAGAGCAAAAAACAACCAGTAAAAGTCCGCGTTCTACCGTGGGCACAATCACAGAAATTTATGATTTTCTGAGACTTCTCTATGCCCGTGCGGCAGATGCTTACAGTTACAATACAGGCGAAAAGATGGTTAGCTATTCTGATGAGCAAATAAAATCATTGATTGAAGAAGATTATTTGGATAAAAAGATTACTATTCTAGCCCCTGTAGTTCGATCAAGAAAAGGTCATTACAGAGAACTTTTTGAACAAATTGCCAAACAAGGGTTTTTAAAAGTAAGAGTTGACGGCGAGCTTTTGGATATAACAAAAGGGATGAAAGTGGATCGATACAAAAACCATGACATTGAAATAGTAATTGATAGACTTCAGCTTTCAAAAGGCAACGAATATCAGAATCGACTTCAGGAAGCCATTAAAACAAGCATGTATCACGGCAATGATGTTATGATGCTCATTGAGCAGGAAACGCAGGAAGTGCGTTATTTCAGCAGGGCATTGATGTGTCCAAAAACCGGAATTTCCTATCCCCTGCCAGAGCCCAATAACTTTTCATTCAACTCCCCAAAAGGCATGTGCCCTCATTGCAATGGCTTGGGACATCTGTATGAAGTGAATGTTGATAAAATTGTTCCTGACAAAAAACTTTCAATCAAGCAAGGAGCGCTTGCTCCCCAGGGGCCTCAAAAAAACAATTGGATTTTTAAGCAATTGGAACTCATTGCAGAACGCTACCAGTTTAAACTAAGTGACCCATTTGAAAAAATACCTGAGGAAGCGGTACAAATGATTTTATTTGGCGGAAAAGAAAAGTTTGAGATAGAAAGTAAAACACTTGGAATCACAAGAAGCTATAAAATTGATTTTGAAGGAATAGCCACCTTTATACAAAATACCTTTAACAATAATGAGTCCACCTCATTAAAACGTTGGGCAAAAGAATTTATGAACCACATCGCTTGTCCTGAATGTGAGGGCAGCCGTTTAAAAAAAGACTCCCTATTCTTTAAAATCAACGACAAAAATATTGCTGAATTGGCTGCAATGGATATAGATGAGCTTCAAAAATGGTTCTTGTCACTTCCTGAAAATTTATCAGATAAACAATTACAAATCGCCGGTGAAATTTTAAAAGAAGTCAACACCCGCATACAGTTTTTAACCGATGTGGGATTGAATTACCTTTCTCTGGGGCGCAGTTCAAAATCTTTATCGGGTGGTGAAGCACAGCGCATCAGGCTTGCCACACAAATTGGTTCTCAACTCGTGGGAGTCCTGTATATTCTTGATGAGCCCAGTATTGGTTTGCACCAAAGAGACAATGAACGACTCATTAAAGCGCTTATGCAATTAAGGGATTTAGGCAACTCTGTCATTGTAGTTGAGCATGATAAAGATATGATAGAATGCGCAGACCATATCATTGATATTGGCCCGGCTGCCGGAAAGTATGGTGGTGAAATTATTTCTGAAGGAACACCTGCTGTTGTTAAAAAACACAACACAATGACGGCTCAATATCTCAACAATGAAAAGCAAATTGAGATTCCAAAACAAAGACGAAAAGGGAATGGAAAATCCATTATACTCACCGGAGCTACCGGCAACAATTTAAAAAATGTAACTCTTGAAATTCCATTAGGAAAAATGGTGGGAGTAACTGGCGTTTCAGGAAGTGGAAAATCAACCCTCATTAATGAAACCCTCTACCCCATTTTAAATGCACATTATTTTAATGGTGTAAAAAAACCACTAGATTACAAAAAGATTTCAGGTCTTGAACATATCGATAAAGTGATTGATGTTAATCAAGCACCTATTGGTAGAACACCACGTTCAAATCCTGCAACATATACCGGTGTTTTTTCTGAAATTAGAAATCTGTTTGCCAAAATGCCCGAAGCGATGATACGAGGCTATAAACCGGGACGATTTAGCTTTAATGTAAAAGGTGGGCGATGTGAAACCTGTCAAGGAGGTGGTTTGAAAGTAATAGAAATGAATTTTTTGCCAGATGTCTATGTTGAATGTGAAACTTGTCAAGGAAAACGTTTCAACAGAGAAACTTTAGAAATAAGATACAAAGGAAAATCCATATATGATGTACTTGAGATGACCATTAATGAAGCAGTTTCTTTTTTTGAACACATACCAAAAATTTTTCGAAAAATAAAAACCATACAAGATGTGGGGCTGGGTTATATCACTTTAGGACAACAATCAACTACCCTATCTGGCGGTGAAGCACAACGCATCAAACTAGCAACAGAACTTTCTAAACGAGATACAGGAAACACTCTTTACATTCTTGACGAACCCACAACCGGACTTCATTTTGAAGACATAAGAGTATTGCTTATAGTATTAAATAAACTTGTCGAAAAAGGAAATACAGTGGTAATTATAGAGCACAATATGGACGTTATAAAAACAATGGATCACATCATTGACATAGGTTTGGAGGGCGGAAAAAAAGGTGGGAAAATTATTGCTTCCGGCACACCCGAAGAAGTTGCTACTCACAAATCCAGTCATACCGCAAGATTCTTAAAAAAAGAGTTATTTTAGCGAAATAACACGGGTATAAAAAGAGATTAACTTGTTATAGTAAAAGAAATAGTATGAGAAAAGATAAGCACAGCAGAGAGTGGAATGAAGTAAAAACCAACGACTCTTGGGCAATTTTTAAAATAATGGGCGAATTTGTCAATGGGTATGAAAAGTTAAGCCGCATTGGTCCTTGTGTTTCTATTTTTGGTTCTGCCAGAACCAAGCCCGATGAAAAATACTACAGGCTCGCCGAAAAAATTGCGCAAAAAATAACTGAAAGTGGCTATGGAGTCATAACTGGTGGAGGGCCCGGTATAATGGAAGCCGGAAATAAAGGGGCACATCTTGCCGGTGGAACATCAGTGGGTTTGAATATTGCTTTGCCCTTTGAACAGCATGACAACCCATACATTGACAGTGATAAAAGCCTTGATTTTGATTATTTTTTTGTTAGAAAAGTAATGTTTGTTAAGTATTCCCAAGGATTTGTAGTCATGCCGGGAGGTTTTGGAACTCTCGATGAATTATTTGAAGCGTTGACTTTGATCCAAACAAACAAAATTGATTCCTTTCCTATTATCTTAGTCGGAAGAGACTATTGGTCAGGTTTGCTAGATTGGATAAAAAAAACACTTTCAGATACGTTTAAAACTATAAGTCCGGATGATATTAACTTAATTCATTTAGTTGATACAGAAGATGAGGTATTAAAAATTCTCGATGATTTCTATGGAAAGTACAATCTGAGTCCAAACTTCTAAATATATTTTTCAATGCTACTTAAAAAAATATTCTTACTCTTTTTATTATTATTGGTTCAGGGCACTTTTGCTCAAGAAACTATAAAAACAATATTTTACAATGTTTTTGATTTCCCTTCTGCTCCTCCGGCAAATAAAACTGAACGGCTAAAGAATGTCCTTCAGATTTATGAACCTGATATTTTTATGGTTTGTGAAATAGAAAATGATTTTGGTGCAGATCTAATTTTAATGAATTCTCTAAACTTTGATGAGGTTTTGTATGAAAGAGCTCCTTTTATTCCCAATCAATCGGGCCCTTCTGAGATTCAACAAATGATTTATTTTAGGTCTTCAAAGTTCAGCCTTGAGACCGTTGATGTAATCCAAACAACGGTGAGAGATATTAACCGGTATCAATTAAAGCTTAAGACTGATGATCAAGGCACAAACCCATTGTTTATCGATATATATGTTGCTCACCTAAAATCCAGTCAGGGCACTGCAAATCAACAATTAAGATTGCAAATGGTCACAGAGTTAATCAATTACCTCAATACTATTGACCCAGATTCTTATGTTATTTTTGCCGGAGACCTTAATGTTTATACTGCCTCTGAATCTGCATACCAATTTTTACTCGATCAAAACAACTCCATCACTTTTAAAGACCCCATAGATGAACCCGGCTCTTGGAATAACAATCCCAACTTTGCTTTTCTGCACACCCAAAGCACACGATTGAGCAATGGGGGATTTGGCGGAGGTGCAGGCGGTGGTCTCGATGACCGCTTTGATTTTATATTACTCTCTGAAAATATGTTTGAAAATGAAGAACTGATGTATGTTGAAAATTCGTATAATGCTTTTGGAAACAATGGAAACTGCTTTAAAAATCGAATAGATTCTTCAGATTGTGATGGTGACTTTGGTGCCGACTTAAGAAGCGACCTCTATTGGATAAGTGACCACTTACCGGTTGTAATGGAATTACAAACAGATAGAGTTCTCAGCACAAATACAACAGCATACACAGAGTTGATAAAATTCCCAAATGGAAACATGACTTCTAATTTGTTGCAAGTCAATGTGCATCCAAGTATTCAGTTTGATGTTGATTTCAATTTGTTTAATGTTCTCGGACAAAGTATTTTATCTATTCCAAACAATGGACAAACTGATTTCAGCATAGATATTTCAACTCTTTCAAAAGGGCTTTATTACCTGACCACAACAACCCAGAACAACAAAACTTTTAAGATTATTAAAAAATAATAAACACCCAATTGTGTGGAATAGAATATGCTAAGAGCGATTACATCTGTTTTATGTCTCATTTCCTTACTGCTTTGTGATGGATTGTTTTCACAGCACGCTATTTCGATCAATGCAGAACTCGACTCAAAGGAGCATCTCATTCAAATTAGGCAAAAAATTGTCTATAATAACAACTCAAATTCAACACTTGATACCATTTACTTTCTAGACTGGGCCAATGCTTTTTCAAAAAAAACCACACCATTGGCAAAACGCTTTGCAGAAAACTTTCAAAGTAACTTTCATTTTGAAAGAAGTCACAATCGCGGACGCACTTTCTTTCATTCAATTTCAAACGACACTTTTGAAACCCTCCAATGGAAAAGAGGAGAGCAACTAGACATAATAAAAGCAATACCAGAAAAACCCATTGCACCGGGAGAAAGTTATACGTTTCATTTAATCTATGAAGTAAAACTTCCCGATGCTAAGTTTACTCGCTTTGGCCATTTAAAAAATGGGGATTATAATCTCAAACACTGGTTTATTAGCCCGGCAGTGTTTGACGGAACTTGGAAACATTACAGTCACAAAAACCTGAATGACTATTATATGCCGCCTTCTGCGCTAAACATTCATTTTAAAGCTCCTGAATATTATCAAGTAACATCAGACCTTAATTTAGAAGATGAAGTTACTGGAAATGGATTTAAAACCACTTACCTTCAAGGGGAAAATCGCAATTCTGCAACAATCTATCTACAACAGGAAAACGCTTTTGAAGTGATAATAACAGATGACGTTGAAGTTCATACAAGTATCGATGATAAAGGCTTATACCCTCCTCTCAAAGCGATTCAAATAGACCGCATCATCAAATATCTCGAGAGTGAATTAGGTCCATATCCTTTTCAAAAAATGGTGATTTCTGATGAAGATTATAAACTAGACCCTGCTTATGGTTTAAATCAATTACCAAGCTTCATAAGACCCTTTCCAGATGGTTTTCAATATGATATTGAACAGTTGAAGACTATTAGCGGTGTTTTTATAAAAAATACCCTGAACGTAAATCCCAGAGATGAACACTGGCTTTTAAGTTCATTGCAAATTTACCTGATGATGAAATATACAGACATCTATTATCCCGATATGAAAATTGTGGGTAATTTAAGCAGGGTTTGGGGTTTGAGATGGTTGCATGCTGCTCAACTAAATTTTAATGATCAATATCCATTTTTATATCTCAATTCAGCTAGATTAAATATTGACCAAGCACTATCAACACCTCTTGATTCACTCATTAAGTTTAATGCTGAAATTGCCTCCGGATATAAGGGAGGCGTCGGTTTAAATTATTTAAACCAGTATTTAGGTGAAAATATTCTTTCTGAAAGTTTAAAAGAGTTTTACGAAGAAAATGCTTTAAAATTGGCTTCCGCCGAAAGGTTTGAAAACATAATTAAATCAAAAACAGATAAAAACATCGATTGGTTCTTTGAGGAATATGTGGGGTCAAACCAAAAGCTAGATTACAAAATTAGTCACATTAAAAAGGAAAACGATTCTATACAGGTAACTATAAAAAACAACAGTAAAAACTCATTGCCCTTT
>JANSXN010000064.1 GCA_024742935.1 Flavobacteriaceae bacterium | reverse complement strand
TTCGAAACTGACGGATATAGTAATGAAACCAATGACTTTAGAGGAATATCTGATGGTAGAGTAACAGTGAAGCAGGATGATTTATTACCAACGGGAACATATTTTTATATCATCAGGTTCACTGGTGATGAGAATCCAGGGAAGAGTAGTTATTCAGGATATTTATACTTAAACAGATAAAAATAAAACACTGCGGTGTTTAAGCACCGCAGTGTTATTCATTAAATAGAAAATACAATGAAAAAAAGTTACATAGCAATAATCGTCTCAGTTTTATTTGGGAGTATATTTACAAGTTCTGCACAACAAGACCCGCAGTACACTCAGTATATGTACAATACTCAAGTGGTGAATCCAGCATATGCAGGTTCGCGAGAGTCCCTTAGCATAGGTGGATTATACAGGTCACAATGGGTTGGTCTTGATGGAGCCCCTAAAACTTTCACTTTATCTGGTCATTCACCATTAGGATTCAGTAATTTAGGTTTAGGTCTTTCATTAGTGAGAGATGAGATTGGACCTTCAGCTGAGACTTGGGCAAACGTAGATGTTTCTTATACCATACAGACTTCAGATAATGGAAAATTAGCATTTGGAATTAAGACAGGAGCTAGTTTTCTTAGTATTAATTACAATGAGTTAACTATAGCAGATCCTAATGATATTCCTGAAAACAATATTGATAATAATGTTAATTTTCAAATTGGTGCAGGAGCTTTTTATTATACCGATCGCTTTTATGTAGGTCTTTCAGTACCAAATTTTGTTGAATCAAGCCATTTTGATGAGGCAAGCATTGAAAACTCAAATCTTAGTGCCATTGGAAAAGAACGATTGCATTATTTCTTGATTGCAGGTCATGTTTTCGATTTATCTGAGAATGTAAAGTTTAAACCGGCAGTGATGACAAAATTAGTAACAGGGTCTCCTTTACAGGTTGATGGTTCTGCTAATTTTATGTTTTATGACAAGTTTGTTTTGGGCGGAGCCTATCGATGGAGTGCAGCCTGGAGTGCAATGGTAGGCTTTCAAATGACAGATGAATTGTTCCTTGGCTTTGGCTATGACAGAGAGACCACAGATTTGACCAAATTTAATGATGGGTCATTTGAGGTCTTCTTACGATTTGAACTATTTAAAAAACCGGAACGCATTTTATCACCTAGATTCTTCTAACCCAGAAAACTGTAAAAGATGAAAATAATATATAAAATTAGCTTGATATTTTTAGTGATTTTTTTAAGCACTGAAATCTGCTATGGACAAAGAACACAATTAAAGAAGGCAGAAAAAGCTTATGATGAGTATGCTTATATAGATGCTCAAGAAATTTATCTAAAAGTAATTTCAGATGGGTATCGTTCTGCACAGATTTTAAAGAGACTGGGAAATACTTATTATTTTAATGCAGATTACCCAAATGCAGCTAAATGGTATCTGGAACTTATTAAAGATTTTCCAGAGGAAACTGAACCCGAATACTATTTTAGAGCTTCACAAAGCTTAAAGAGTAAAGGTGATTATAAAAAGTCTGATGAATTAATGAACACTTTTGCTTCCTTAGGAGGAGATACCAGAGTGATTCAAAACTATAGAGACAATAAGGATTATTTAAGTGATATTCAAAGCAGGTCTGATCGTTATATTTTAGAGTCGGTTGCTATCAACACCACCAATTCAGATTTTGGACCTTCTTTTTTTATGGATGATAAGATTATTTTCGCATCTGCAATGGATACGGTTGTAAACGGTAAGCTAAGATTGCACGATTGGAACAATCAGCCGTTTTTGAATTTATATATGGCAGACAGGAATGAAGATGGGAAACTTTCAAACACTACCAAATTAACAGGTGATATTAATACAGAGTTTCACGAGTCATCAGCTGTATTCACCGAAGACGGAAATACAGTATATTTCACAAGAAATAATTATGTTGAAGGCAAAAAAAGAAGAGATAGCGAGCGCAACATACGTTTAAAAATATTTAAAGCTACAAAACTTGGAGATAATTTTTGGGCGAATGTTCAGGAGCTTCCATTCAACAGTGATGACTATTCTGTTGCACACCCGGCATTGAGTCCAGATGGTAAGCGACTTTATTTTTCTTCAGATATGCCCGGCACAAATGGGATGTCAGATTTGTGGTATGTCGATATATTGGGAGGTGACTCCTATGGCACACCAGTAAATTTGGGAGTAACTATCAATACAGAAGCCAGAGAGAACTTTCCTTTTATAAGTAAGAATAATGTACTTTACTTTTCAACAGATGGCAGAGCCGGTCTTGGAGGTTTGGATATTTTTCATACAACTCTGGATGAGAATGGACTTCCCGCTGAAATAGTAGCACTGGGAGCTCCAGTAAATAGTAGTAAGGATGATTTTGGATTTATTATTGATGAAGATAGAAATTTAGGGTATTTATCCTCAAACAGAGACGGTGCTGCAGGTAGTGTGGGCGATGATATTTATTTGGTGATGCGCATTTGTGAGATTACAGTTTCAGGGCTTGTCACAGATATTGATACAGGCGAATTATTGCCCGGCTCTATTGTAATTGTGTTTGATGAAGACAACAATGAGGTAGCAACAATGACTGTTGGTTCAAATGCACGCTATAACTTCAACTTAGAATGTGATAAACAATACACTGTAAGAGGAGCAAAACAAGGTTATGAGCCCACAGAAAAAGTGATTAATACACCCAATGAATCATCAACGATAGATTTGCCACTTGAATTGAAATCAAGTGATCCTTGTCCTCCAAACGATTTGGGATGCAGACTAGCTTTACAGCCCATCTATTTTGATTTTGACAGATACAACATTCGCCAAGATGCTGCGATTGAACTTGCAAAAATTCTTGCTGCGATGCGTGAATATCCAGAGTTGATTATTCACATCGAGTCACATACAGACAGCAGAGGTAGTAAAGCATATAATGAACTCCTATCTGAAAGAAGAGCACAATCAACGCTAGAATGGTTAGTGAGTAAAGGAATTAGCAGAGACAGATTGAGTGCCAAAGGATATGGTGAAAACCGACTAATCAATGAGTGTGCAGATGGAGTACAATGTACTGAAGAAGCACATCAACTCAACAGAAGATCTATGTTTATTATACAAAATTAAGAGAATAGTTAAGTTTTAAGTTAGATTTTATAAGCGTCTCAGACTGATAAAATTCAGTTAATGAGGCGCTTTTTTTGTTAAAACTTATTTCAATTTTGTACTTTTGAGAAAAAGAATTTGCTATGTCTGAGGAAATGGTCATCCTTGTTAATGAAAGAGATGAAAAAATAGGTTTGATGGCTAAACAAGAAGCTCATGAAAAAGCACAACTACACCGAGCCTTTTCAGTTTTTATATTTAATAATAATAAGGAGTTAATGCTTCAACAACGGGCATTAGATAAATATCACTCACCCGGTTTATGGACAAACACCTGTTGTAGTCATCAACGGGATGGCGAAAGTAACATCGAAGCCGGTAAACGACGCTTGCAAGAAGAAATGGGTTTTGTTACAGAACTTAAAGAAACCATTTCATTTATTTACAAAGCTCCTTTTGATAATGGATTAACAGAACATGAATTTGACCATATCCTAACCGGTCACTTTAGTGGGATGCCCAACCCAAACCCGGCTGAAGTTGCTAACTGGAAATGGATGACGATTCCAGACATTAAGAAAGATATAGTGCTAAACCCTCAAAGCTATACCGCCTGGTTTAAAATTATTTTTGACAAATACCAAGAACACATATAATTATGCCACTAACGGTTTATAGAAAAGCCCATTTCAACGCAGCACACCGCCTTTACAGAAAAGATTGGAGTGAGGAAAAAAACAATGCAATTTTTGGAAAATGTAACAACGTAAACTATCACGGTCACAATTATGAACTTATTGTGGGCCTTAGCGGCGAAATTGACCCCGAAACCGGCTATTTAATTGATTTAAAAATTCTAAAAGACCTCATTTTTCAAGAAGTTGAAAAACCCTTTGACCACAAAAACCTCAATCTCGATGTCCCGGAATTTAAAGACCTAAATCCCACGGTCGAAAACATTGCAGTTGTTATTTGGAATAAACTTAGAGGAAAACTTGAAAATAAATACAAAATTACGGTCACTCTATATGAAACCCCCAGAAACTATGTAACTTATACAGGAGAATAACAATGAGTATTACTATTGGAGATACTATACCCGATTTTAAATTGACAGACCAAAACGGAAACAAATTTGATATCAAATCTGTAAAAGGGAAAAAGAAGCTTGTTATTTATTTCTATCCAAAAAATTTCACTCCGGGTTGTACAAAAGAAGCATGTAGTTTTCGCGATAGTTATGAAGATTTTGAATCACTTGGAGCAACTGTAATAGGAATTAGTGCAGATTCCAAAAAGTCACATGAGCGATTTGCTAAAAAATACAACTTACCTTTTACCTTGCTTTCTGATGAAACAGGAAAAGTAAAAAGAAAATTTGGCGTTAAAAATGATCTTTTTGGTCTTCTTCCCGGAAGAGAAACATATATAGTGGGGCAAGACGGAAAAGTGTTGTATGTGTTCAATTCAATGAATGCTGCCAGACATATTAAAAAAGCACTTGAAGTTTTAAAAGAATCAAATTAATTTATGGATTTACCTATATATCCAATCAAGTTTCAACCCATTTTAAAAGAAAAAGTTTGGGGGGGTACCAAGTTAATGAACCTTCTTAACAAGAGTTCTTTAGCTTCTAATGTGGGAGAAAGTTGGGAAATTTCAGATGTTGAAAATGATATTTCAATAATATCAAACGGGGTATTAAAAGGTCAATCAATTGCAGAGATTGTTCAAAACTATAAAGAAGAATTGATTGGGGAACACGTCTATCAAAAGTTTGGGAATAGATTTCCGCTTCTGTTTAAGTTTATTGATGCCAAGGAAACCCTTTCAGTTCAATTACATCCAGATGATGCGCTGGCAAAAAAGCGTCATAATTCCTTTGGTAAAACCGAAATGTGGTACATCATTCAAGCAGATACTAATAGTGAGTTAATTTTAGGGTTTAATCAAAAAATAGATAAAAATTCTTTTTTAAATACTATTGATAACGATCAAATAGAAGCGATTCTTCACAAAGAAAAAATTAAGCAGGGTGATGCCTTTTATATAACACCGGGTCTTGTTCACGCGATTGGTGCTGGAACTTTGTTGGCAGAAATTCAACAAACATCAGATATTACCTATCGCCTCTATGATTGGAACAGACCTGATACAAATGGGCAATTAAGAGCCTTGCACAAGAACCTTGCTATCGATGCTATCGATTTTGATTTAAACACAAACAAAAAGTTTTTGAGTAATAAGCAAGATTCCGATAATCTAGTTGAATCTCCTTATTTTTCAGTGAATCTTTTTAACACCAAAGAACAAACACATAGAAATATTTCAAAAATTGACTCCTTTGTAGTTTATATGTGTGTAGAAGGAAATACAACTATTTCAATCAATACTAAAAGTGAAACATTTGCAATGGGGGAGACAGTATTAATTCCGGCTTGTGCTAAAGAGGTTCATTTTCAGGAAGATTCAGCTAAAGTTTTAGAGATATTTGTTCCATAAAGTCAATTCAAAGTAGTAGTTTTGCAGCCAAATAATATAAATTATGGCAAGCGTAAAAAATTTAAAGAAAGATATCAACTATGTTCTTGGTGACATCATTGAGGCTGTGTATGTTTGGGAATTGACAAATACAGATAAGGATACTAAAAAATCTGAAGGAATCATTGATGAGGCTATTGCAGTTTTTGATGAATTGGTTGAAAAAGTAAACCAAAAAGATGTTGAAAACAAAAAGAAACATTTTAAAGCAATCAATAACGAGCTTGAAGAAAAAGCTTCAAAACTTATCGAAAAAGTAAATAAACTTTAAACCATTTCGACTAGAACTAAAAATCCCTTGAAATTTCAAGGGATTTTTTTATTCATTTGTTTCTAAAGCTTTTCTTTCTTCTATGTATTTTTCCAATTCTTTGCCATACATTGATGCTTTTACCTTTGTAGTTAGCTTATTAAAAATAGTATCAAGATATTTTACATTGGCATCATAAATTTCGCTTAGAGCCAAATAAGGAGCCACTTCATACTCACTGTGATTCATTGCAAAGTTAATAGTAGCGATATATTTGCTTTTTATAAGTGATTCATAACGTTGATTGATTTCAATTTTTTTGGCCTCATTATCATCTTTGTCAGCTTGAAAATTTTCAGCAAATAGTTCGAGGTTTTTATCATTGTATCTTTGCATTAGTTTTTGATATTCCTCAAATTTATCGTGATTTACAGAACCGCTAACTTCTGCATTTCCTTCAAAAATATTTAGAGAAGTTTTGATATCGATTAAGCCAGGTTCTGCAAAAAATGCAAGACCATCTTCAATGGGGACTCCATCAGTTTTTCTTAAAAAAAGATAAAGCATTTCAGGGCTTTGCAGTTGTATAGAAAAAGAGAAATCCTCTTTACCACTCATAACGAGTGAGTCTAAGGTTGTCATCAGGGAGTCTTCAATTTTTTCAAGATAAAGAACTCCTTTTTTGAGACCATGAATTTTTCCGGTTATGGTTGTGTTACTTTCTTCTTTTTTCGTGCAAGCGAAACATAACAACACTAAAATAAAAGCAATAAAGGTCAATCTCATAATTTAAAATTTTTAAAAGACAGCAAATATCTCTTATTTCAGCTTTACAGCGAAAGATTCTTTTAATTATTTACAATCAATTAACCAACTGAATAATAAGTAGGAGCACCGGGTCCTACGGGCATTTCTAAAACAAACACCCAAAGGTAAAACAATACCATCCAGCCCAGATAAAATAAAATACTGTAAGGCAGCATCATACTTATAATGGTTCCGATGCCTATATCTTTTTTATATTTTGCTGCAAAGGCGAGTATTAATCCAAAGTAACTCATCATAGGTGTTATTATATTTGTAACAGAATCACCTATACGGTATGCGGCTTGAATGACCTCTGGGCTGTATCCCACATACATAAGCATTGGAACAAAAATGGGAGCAGTAACCGCCCATTGTGCAGAAGCAGATCCCAGCATCAGGTTAACCATTGCAGAAACCGCTATAAAACCTATAAAGACTTCAGGGCCGGTAAAACCTATTGTATTTAGAAACTCAGCACCTTTTACAGCAAATATTTGCCCCAAATTACTCCAGCCAAAAAAAGCGACAAACTGTGCCGCAAAAAAGACAATAACAATATAAAGTCCCAAAGTTGACATGGCATTTGCCATACCGTCAATCACTCCTTTTTCTCCTTTCATACTTCCTGTGATTTTTCCGTAAACAAATCCGGGAATTAAGAAAAACACGAAAATAAATGTTACAATTCCTCTGAAAAATGGCGAATTTAAAACTTCTCCTGTTTCGGGGTTGCGTAAAACACCGTTTTCAGGAACAATTGTGAGAGCCAGTAAAGCTATAATGCCTAATACAACAAGACCGGTAATTTTTAATCCTTTTATTTCCTGAGGAGTTAATGGATTCATCATTGACTGATCTGATAAATCTTCTGAAGCTTCTTTGACATTGTATTTGCCCAATTTTGGTTCAACAATGTATAAAGTTACAAAAGCACCAACAAAGGTTATTAAAAATGTACTTAACATCATAAAATACCAGTTTACTGCAGCATGAATCTCATAATCAGGGTCAATCAAATTGGCCGCTTCCTGAGTCAGTCCCGCTAATAATGGATCAATAGTTCCAATAAATAAATTAGCGCTATACCCCCCGGAAACACAAGCAAAAGCACAGGCAAGACCGGCAAGGGGATGTCTGCCCATCGAGTGAAATATTACCGCAGCCAACGGCACTAAAACCACATAGCCCATCTCTGAAGCTGTGTTTGAAATCACTGCCGCAAAACAAATCGCAATAGTTACCAGGTTTTTTGGGTTGATGACAAAATTGACAGGTTTCATTAAGAAAGCTCCAATTCCTTTTCCGGCAGGTAGTGGCTTAAAAGAAGCTGCTTTTAAAACCAAACCTCTTATGCACGCAGTGATCAAACCTGAACGTTCTGCGACACCAACACCAAGTAAAGCAACAAGTACTACTCCAAGTGGAGCAAAACTTGTAAAATTAGTCACCAGATTTGAAACCACGCGCCTTAATCCTTCACCGTTTAATAAACTTACAGGCTCAATAATTCCATCGGGAGCTCTGCCGGGTGCACCTTCTGGTCTGGGATCCAACGCACTCCAGCCAAGCCAGTCTGCCAGCCCACTTATTAAAATAACTCCAAAAGCAAAGAGTGCAAAGAGTGTAACAGGGTGGGGAAGGAGGTTGCCCATCCATTCTACAAAATCGAGAAAGCGGGTAAAAAAATTCTTTTTTTGAGGAGTGATTTCAGGTTGAGGTGAGCGGTTTTCTTCAGTTGCCATAAAGGATATTTTAGCTGCAAATAGTTTTAAATTTGTTAAAAGATATACGGATTGGAATAAAACCAATCCATATATCTTTCAGTTAGCTAAAATATAAAATTAAATGAAATAACTTTGAAAAGCTTTGGTATTCTTAAAAAAGTCCGCCGCCACCTTCTGCTTCATTGGCATCACGTTGTTTTCTGGAAAGTGCTCTATAATTTCCACCTCCAAAGCGGTAATTGATACCCACAAAAACAGTTTGACTTTCCCAGTTCCAATTTCCTTCTTGTCTATAAGGTCTATCACTTTCAAATTGAGCTTTCATAGTGTCAAAAATATCATTAACGTTTATTGAGAAAGTACCGTTTTCTATAAAGGTATAACGCATTCCCAGATTTACCATTCCCATAGCTTTTGAATTGAATTGTATCCCATCTTGCGGACCTCTGTAAAGACCAAATGCTGAAAACGAAAGTTTTTCATTTACTTTAAAATTGTTGAATAAACGACCATTAAAAGCCACATTTTCAACCGTTACGTTTTCACTTACTATGTCGTCAGGAGTTGCTTCATTTGCGGGAACTGTAAGACGCTCTGCAATACTTTTTTGAGTTCTTGAGAAAACATCCATGCTGGCATTTACGCTCCACCATTTTGTAGGCCTTATGTTTGCTGAGGCTTCAATTCCATAAGCTGTTGAATTGTCAAAATTATCTGAACTCATAATGATTCGGTTTAAATCATCTCTGTCTATAAACAAGTATTGATTGATTTCGTCTTGTATAATTCTATAAAAAACACCCCCTGTGAAGCTTCCTTTTTCAAACTGCCTAGTGTAATTTGCCTCTATGGAATTTGTGAACTGAGGAAGTAAATTTGGATTTCCAAATTGAGAAACCAAAGGCGTTGTCCATTCCGGAAGCGGATTGAGTTGACCGGGATTGGGTCTGTCAACACGCCTGCTGTAACTTACCTGATAAGTTCCTTTTTCTGTAGGTGAATAAGTAAAAAAAGCAGACGGATAGATTTCAAAATAATCGTTGTTAAATCGAAGTGTGTTTTGAGAATTTGCAGTCAAGTCTGTTTCTAATGCAATTCCATTTTCTTCTACACTTTCAGCTCTTACTCCAATTTGATAGGTCCACTTGTCTAGTTTATTTCCAAAGGTGGCATAAGCAGAATAAATGTCTCTTGTAAAATCATAATTTGTTGATGAAGGAATATAAAGTCCCTCACTATTTTGAGAACGAGCATCAGAAAAATAATCTGTTATAGAATTAAAAAGTCTTGCTTCTAGACCTAATTCTAATTTTGCAGTTTCTGATAGCGGATTTACATAATCTAAATTTATTATGGATTGCTCCCTGTCTGAAATTGTCTCTTCAATATAATTGGGACGCGTTATATTTCCGAAAAAAGTATTGTTATTTTGAGATTCAGATTCAAAAATATTGTGATCTGCCTCAAGTTCAAGCGTGTGATCTTCTTTTTCAAATTCAAGCTTGTAGGAGAGATTGTATTGTTGTGAATAATTTTCTTCAATTGCATCAAAATTTTGTGTGATATCAAGTGTTGGCATATCTAAATACTTGATAAAGGTATCACCATAAATTTTACCATCATAAATGTTTTGATTTGTAAAAATTGACAGGGTATTTTTTTCATTAATATACACATCGAGACCCACTTTATAGAGCTGTGACTTTCTGCCAAATAACAAATCAAACTCCTGCTTGATATCATCATCAATTCTCAAAAAGGAACCGAAATTGTCATTCTTAGAAATATTATTACTAAGATTTCCATAAAAGTTAAATTTTCCTGTCCTGTAGTTCATATTTAGTGAACTGTTGAATTTTGGTTCAACCTCATAAGCCAGTCCCACGTCTAAACTTCCATTAAATCCAACGGTTACATTCTTGTGTAGAATAATGTTAATGATGCCGCTCATACCCTCAGGATTGTATTTTGCTGAAGGATTTGTAATCAATTCAATTTGCTTGATGGCGTTTGAGGGAATTTGCTTAAGTAATTGGGCAACAGGAACACTTGAAATTTTTCCATCTACCATGACGGTTACATTTTCATTTCCTCTAAAACTCAATGCGCCAGATTGTTCGTCAACAGACACAGAAGGCAGATTGTTCATAATGTCTGAAGCAGTGGGTCCTGCAGTTGTTAAATCTTTTCCAACATTAATTACTTTTCTATCTACTTTTTGTTGTATGGTTGAAACCTCTGCAACGACAACAACCTCGTCGAGACTAGCTACATCTTCTTCAAGTGCAATTGTGCCAAGATTAATGGCCGGATTGCTTTTTGAGATTTCAATTTTTTTAACGTAAGGTTTAAAGCCAATGTATTGGATTATTACATTGTAAGTACCTTCTGCCAGACTATTTACTTTAAAATTACCATCGTTGTCTGTGATACCTCCTGTCAAGGTTTCTCCGGCATTGTTTTCGATAATAACTGTTACATAAGGTAATGGCTGGTTTAATTTAGCATCAATGACAAGACCTTGAACAGACCCAGTGTTTTCTGAATAGCTGTTTGTTTGTGTTGAGATGTTTTCGGCTGATGGCTTGGCGATACTTCCCAGAGATGCAATCAAGATGCATAGTGTTACTAAATTCTTCATTTTTTGATTGATTTTATTGATTAGATTGTTTTATAAAATACCTTGTTATACCTAATTGCTTGATGAGAGCAACAGAAATTAAACAACAAGATTTGTTTGTTAGACTTATAAAGTCTTTTTTTGTTACAAGGGTGTGAAATTTTAACATTTAAAAACTCGGAGTTATAAACTCCGAGTTTTTTGGCTTACCGATTCAAATTAACACTAACCATCAACGTAAATAGAATCTGTAAAACCTGAAAAAATATTTCTATCCTAAAGACGATACAATTTTATTTCTGTTACAGTTGTTTTTATTTTTTAACTTTATGGTATGAATAAAAAAACATTAGTTCTAGGCGCAAGTACCAATCCATCTCGGTATTCCTATCTGGCAATCAACAGATTGGTTGAAAATAATCACCCCGTAATTGCAATTGGTTTGAAAGAAGGTATAGTTTCAGGGGTCGAAATTTTAACAAATAAGCCCCATTTTGATGCAATTGATACGGTTACTCTTTATGTAAATCCAAAAAATCAAGAGGAGTACTATCAATATATTATCGATTTAAATCCAAAACGGGTGATTTTTAACCCGGGAACAGAAAACCCAGAGTTTTATGATTTGCTTAAAGAAAAAGACATAAAGGTTGAGGTTGCTTGTACTTTAGTGTTGCTTGGCACGAATCAGTACTAATCCCATGAACGCAAGAAAACCATTTAGAATGAGTATGAAAAACCCAAACTCAAAGCCAAACCATTTCAGGCTGTTTACACTTATGATATAAGAAAGTATGGGTGAAAGTATAGCTATAATGGGAACAAATTTGTCCTTAACCTGAAGTTTTGTAAACAAACCAAATGCATACAAAGCTAGTAGAGGACCATAAGTATAACCGGCAAAGACAAATAAGCGTTCGATAACACTTTCATCTTTTATGATATATTCAAAAATGAGCATCGTAAGAATAAAAACCAAAGCAACTGCTTTATGTACCTGCTTCCTTATTTTTTCTTGTCTTTCTTGATTATATTTTTTTTCAATATCTAGTATGTCTATACAAAAAGATGTGGTAAGCGATGTCAAGGTGCCATCTGCACTTGAAAATGCAGCAGATATGAGACCCAAACAGAAAAACACAGCCATTACGATTCCCAAGCCACTTTGAGTAGCAATTACAGGAAATAATAAATCAGGTCGATCAACCGCAATGTTGTTTTGTTGGGCAAATGAAATTAATAAAAGCCCCAAAACCAGAAATACAAGATTTACCAAAACCAGCACGATGGTAAACCAAAACATATTTTTTTGAGCATCTTTCAAGTTTCTGCACGTAAGGTTTTTTTGCATCATATCCTGATCAAGGCCAGTCATAACAATGGTTATAAAAGCACCGCTTAAAAATTGTTTCCAGAAAAAATTTGCGCTTTTATAATCTTCAAAAAAGAACATTTTTGAAAGTTCACTTTCGCTAACAAAGCCAACTAGATCAGAACCTGCAATTCCCAAACTGTTTGATAAAAAATAGATGGCAACCCCGGCAGCGGTTAACATAAAAAGGGTCTGAAGCGTGTCTGTCCATACAATGGTTTTGATACCACTTTTAAAAGTATAAAGCCAAATAAATAAAATAGTGATGGAAACTGTAGCCCAAAAAGGAAAACCGGCAGCATCAAAAATAAGGGTTTGAAATACAACAGCGACCAGATACAATCGAAAGCTGGAGCCAATTAATCTGGATAGTAAAAAAAAGGAAGCACCGGTTTTATAGGACACATTTCCAAACCTCCCTTCAAGATAGGTATAGATTGAGGTGAGATTGAGCCTGTAATACAAAGGAAGTAATACCAAACCCACAACAAGGTATCCCAAAATATATCCTAAAACGACCTGGTAATAGCCAAATTGAGAAGCCTCCACCCAGCCGGGAACCGATATAAAAGTAACTCCGCTCAAGGAGGCACCTATCATTCCAAAAGCGACAAGATACCACGGCGATTTTTTTCCGGCTTTAAAAAAATCGGCATTGCTTCCTCCTTTGTTTGTAAAATGAGAGATTAAAAGTAAAGTGCCAAAATAACCAAGAATGAGAAAAATGATGTGAGATGGCTGCATGATTTGCTTTAAGTATTAAGCCATAAAAGTACAAATAATGTTTACTTATGAGAATTATTTTTTTATTTTTGGTCAAAACTTTATGCAATGAAAAATTCCCCAAAATTATATTTTTTCACTTTTCTACTTTTCATTTTTTCAATTGAAATTCATTCACAGGCAGACTATTTATTAATGATAGATGAGGGCACCCACAAAGTTGAAGATGTCCAACAAAGTGCAGAAGCTTATTTTCAAGACAAACCTCAAGGAAGAGGTTCTGGCTATAAGCAATATAAAAGATGGGAATATATGGCGCTTAGGATGATGGATGAGCAAGGGTATCTTAAATCTTCAGAGTTTTACATCAATGAGTTAAACCAATTCAACGCATCATTAAACTCTAATGCAAATAACAGAACTGCACTCAATGACAATTGGGAAGAAATGGGGCCTGTAAACTGGAATGCTACTTCCGGCTGGAACCCGGGTGTTGGAAGGATTACCGGATTTTCAATTGACGAAACTAATGAAGACCACATCATTGTGGGGGCACAAACCGGAGGTGTTTGGAAAACTATAGATGGTGGTCAAAACTGGCAACCACTTTTAGATTTCTTTTCAAATTTGTCAGTTTATTCTACAGCAATGCAGCCAGGAAATTCAGATGTTTATTTTTTTGGGTCTTCCAATGGAAGAATTTATAAATCCACAGATGCAGGTGCTACTTGGAATCAAATTGGGTCAGCAGGAAATTCTGTAATAAATAAAATACTCATTCACCCTACAAACACCAGTTTGATGTTTACCAGTTCCCAAAACGCTGGGATCTATCGATCCACAGATGGAGGAGTTTCTTGGACTAGCATCATTTCAGACAATCGTGGATATGATATTGAATTCAAGCCTGGTGATTTAAACACCGTGTATGCATCAGGAAATTCATTTCATAAATCAACAGATGGCGGAGCCACTTTTACCACTATTTCAGGTTTTGATAATACAGGAGCAAAAATGATTGGAGTTTCTGCAGATAATCCAAACATTGTATATGTAGTTGAAGCAAACGGGTCTATTTTTAATGCTTTTTATTCATCAATAAATAGTGGTGACACATTTACTAAATTAAACCACTCTGGTATAAATTATTTTGGCTATAGTCTTACAGGTCAAGATAATTTGGGACAAGCTCCAAGAGATATGGATATTGATGTAAATCCAAATAATGCAAATGAAGTACACATTGCTGGTATTCATACTTGGAGGTCACTTAACGGTGGTGTTTCTTTTGTGCCAACATCTCATTGGATTCCGGGTACTGCTGCGGCAAATAATATTGGCTACAATCACGCAGATGTTGATATAATACAATTTTATGGATCAACACTCTACACCGGCACAGATGGAGGTATTTTTAAAGCTACTAACACTACAAATCTCAATAGTAATTATTATACAGATATTACTGAAGGGCTTGGAATTCGTCAGTTTTACAAAATAGGTATTTCTCAAACAGACCCGGTTATAGTTTCTGGAGGCTCTCAAGACAACGGAACT
>JANSXN010000114.1 GCA_024742935.1 Flavobacteriaceae bacterium | reverse complement strand
GACAGGTGTCCCTGATTTTCAATGGAATTTTGGAATTGATTTTAAAAGTGATTTGGGCTTTGCTTTTTATGGCGTTTATAGAAATGTTGGGCAAATTCCCTTGAACGATTCTAATACCATTTACAGTGATTCCTACCAATTGGTAAATGTCAAAACGACTTATGGTTTTAAAATAAAAAAACTTTTGGAAACCCACCTTTTTTTTGGTGTAAACAATTTGTTTGACGAAAAATATGCTGCCAGTATTTTACCCAATGCGGTGGGTTTTGGAAATGCACCACCCCGCTATTATTATCCCGGAAATCCAAGAAATTTTTATCTTGGATTAAAGTTGAATTATTTGTTGAAATAAACTAAAAATCTATTGGTTAAATTTGTAGGAAATAAAAATGAATCTATTACATTTGTACAAATTTCATCCCCAATGTTCCGATTTTCAACCTACATATACATTTTTGTATACGTCTCTTTATTTTGCCAAAATATTTCTTCACAAGATTACCCTCTTTTGCAAAAAGAAAATGCTGTTTTAGAATTAATAGATTCAGCTTCAGAGGCCCTTGATGACGGCAACTTTAAAAAAAGCGCAAATTTTTTAAGTCTTGCAGGAGCTTCAGTAGACACGGCATCTTCAGATTTTATTTATTTTAAATATCATAATACTCTGGGTTCCCTGGCATTCTCCCGTCATCAAATAGCTGAATCTCAGAGGGCCTATTCTGAAGCATTAAAGGCTTCTAGAATTATGCAGGATACTGCTTTTATGGTCGCTTCATATTCTGGTTTGGCAAATGCACTTTTGGTAGATCATAAATACAAGAAGGCACTTATTTATCAAAAAGAGGCTTTGGCAATGCTTGAGAACAATAAAGACAGGACCTATTATGGTTTACTTTCAAATATGTCAATAGCATATAAACAGTCTCAGGACTTTGATAATGCTCTTGAAGCCTTGCTAACTGTTGAAGAATATTTCAAGAATCAAAACGATCAAAAGTCACTTGCCACCATACAAAATAATTTAGGCGAGTTATACAGAGAAAATTTTAAAGATTTTTCCAAAGCAAAAGAACACTATCATAAAGCTATAAAATTAAATACTAGTAATAATGATTTAAGACAACTCACACAAAATTACCATAACATCTCCTTAGCTTGTAATAGTTTAAAGCAAATTGATAGCGCCTTTTTTTATATTAACAAGGCTTTGGAAATTAAAACCGAATTGGGAGATATTGGCGGACTGGCGTCTAGTAATCATGCATTGGGTCTTTTTTATCTTGAGAGCGGTGAGTATGATGCAGCCGTAAAGGCTTTTCAAAATTCTCTTGAAATTAGTGAGGAATTTGGGATTGCACCCGGACTTTACCATGCAAATATAGGGATTGGAGATGCGTTTCTGGCAAAGGGCGAAAGAGTCAAAGCTTTGTCATACTACCAGAAAGTTGAAGATATTGTTAGTGATGCAGAATCCTTTGAAATGAAAGCTGGAATTGCAGAGAAATTATTTGCATTTTATAATGAAGAAAGAGATTTTGAAAAAGCGCTCTTTTACAGTGAAAAAATAAAGGAAATTGAGGATAGTATTGCTTTGATTAAAAGCAATGATAATTTGGAAGAATTACGAATTAAATATGAAACAAGTCTTGCAGAAACTGAAAATACAATCCTAAGGGAACGTGAAGCGGCGCAGAAAAAACAGATTTCTTCACAGAAGGTTTTTTTAATTGTATTGTTTGTGGCTCTAACGATTGTAATTGTTATGTTAATAACACTTTTCAAATCTAATTTAGCAAAACGAAAGGCCTACAAAGATGTTAGAAGAGCCACAGATGAGCTTGAAAAGCAACTCATCATCGTAAAGGAGCGGGAAGCAGAGCTTGACAGGTCTGTGGCCTTGAAAGACAAAATATTTTCTGTACTGGGACACGATCTTAGAACACCGCTGGCAAATGTTTCAAGCTTGATAGATAGCATGTCTCAAATTGATTTGTCGCCAGATGAAATGGAATTTATGCTGAAACACCTCAAAGGGGAAACTAGTGCAAGTTTAAAAACCCTTGAGAATATTTTGCAGTGGGCTAGACTTCAAATGAAAGACAGTTCCATGAATGTTTCAAAACTCGATGAAGACGGAATTATAATCGAAATTATAAAAAACTTTGAATCCCACACTGAAGCAAAAGCAATAGAAGTAAACTATGTTAATAAGTCAAAATCGATTTTTAATGCAGACGAAAATCAGTTTAGAAGTATTGCAAATAATTTAATTGCAAATGCCATAAAATTTAGTCCAATCAAAGGAATGGTCAATTTAAATTTTAACGAGTCAAATGATGCTTTTATTTTTACTGTTTCAGATGAAGGAGAAGGAATTAAGTCTTCTGTAGTTAAAAATCTTGAAACCCAGGAAGAACTCTTGAGTACTTATGGAACTGAAGGTGAAAAAGGGACTGGTATTGGTTTACGCATCGTAAAAGATTTTATAAATCTGCATAAGGGGACACTTGAATTTTCTAAAAATGAACCAAAAGGGACCATAGTTACAGTTGCAATCCCTAAAATTGAAATTTCTGAGGAGAAAAACGGATTTATGAAAGGCTAGAAGCCAATTAAATAAACCAAATAACCAAGGTAAAAGCTTATTAAAACAACTCCTTCCCAGCGGTCAATACTGCGGTATTTTCCCGTAAAAACAAATAGGAATAGCAGAATACCTGCAAAAATATTCATTCCAATATCAACAAGCGAAGCTGTAGCGACAACTACAGGTGTTACCACTGCAGAAACTCCCAAAACAAAGAAAATATTAAAAATATTAGAACCCACTACGTTGCCAATGGCAATATCTACATTTTTCTTTCTCACAGCTACAATCGATGTTGCCAATTCCGGCAGGGAAGTTCCTATTGATACTATGCTTAGACCAATGACACGCTCTGATAAACCTAAAAATTGAGCAATGGAAGAGGCACTTTCAACAATCAAATGACCACCAATTACCAAACCTCCTAAACCTATAAAAATAAAAAGGACAGCAGTGAGCGTTTTATGATGTTTTATTTCTGTTTTTTCGGGGGATATTTCATTTTTTGATACAGCCACATTATACACCAGGAAGATGGTAAAAAATAATAATAGAAGAATGGCGTCACTTCTTGAAATAATGTTTTGAATGCTTTCACCTAAAAAAATATCTGCAGTAATCACTAATACAACAACTGCTGCAAGCAAACTCAACGGAATTTCATACCAAGTGGTGTTACTCTTTACAGCTAGTGGATAAATAATTGATGAAATTCCCAGAATTCCCAACACATTAAAAATATTACTGCCCAGCACGTTGCCCAAAACCATTTCAGTATTATTATTTACTGCAGCAATTACATTCACGACAAGCTCTGGAGCAGAAGTGCCAAAAGCAACAATTGTAAGACCTATAACTATGTTTGGAATTCCAAATTTTGCCGCTAAGCCAGATGCAGCATCAACCAATTTGTCTGCTCCAAAAATGAGAGCTACAAAACCAACGATTAATAATAGAATATCAATCATAATAAAAAGGATTTTAATAAAAGTTTATTTAAACTTTACACTATCTGGGACTAAAACAGTATAGTCACCATTGTTGCGAATAACATCGCGCACAATGCTTGAACTAATGTATGAGGTTCTGGAAGCAGTTAAAAGAAAAACGGTTTCAATTTTTGAGAGTTTTCGATTGGTGTGAGCTATGGCTTTTTCAAATTCAAAATCGGCGGGATTGCGAAGTCCTCTTAGTATAAAATCAGCATTCATTTTTTTACAAAGATCTATTGTGAGTCCTTCATAGGTAATGACTTTAATTTTTGGTTCATCTCTAAAAGCATCTTCAATAAATTTTTTACGTTCCTCTAACGAAAACATATATTTTTTTTCGGAATTAATGCCAATGGCT
>JANSXN010000021.1 GCA_024742935.1 Flavobacteriaceae bacterium | reverse complement strand
TATTAAAATTTCCTGTGCTATGTAATGTGAACGCCAAGTTTCTAATATCGTCACCGGCGTTAAAAACACGCTGACTTGTGGATAGCGGTATGACAACTCGGGTTTCTTCACGTTCACCACCCGGGTCTGTATAAACACCAACTACTTTAAATTTTATACCAGTGATTTCTATATATTCACCTAACGCATTTTTTCCTTTGAACAAATCTGTAAACACTTTATGCCCAATCACAGCTACTTTTTCAAAATTTTGCTGATCATATTGATTTAAATATCTACCTGAAGTAAGTGAAGCATTTTCTAAAAATTGATAATCAGGCAATGCTCCTTCAATGCGGTAACTACCACTCTCATTGTTGTAAGATGTTAAGCCAGACCATATTCTATAAATAGAAGACTTGTATTCAATTTGTTCCTGTCTTGTCTGGAGGGTTTGTTCAAAATCATTGTTTTTTAATTGAATATATCTTCCGGGATTAAGACCTTTATACCCTTGTGAAGTCACTCCAGTCCATACATTTATTCTGTTTGCTGCATTACGTTCAAACTGTTTTGCCACACCATTTTCCATGCCTTTTCCAATGGCCAAAAGAATCACGAGTATGAAAATACCTGAAGCAACAGAAACGCCTGTCAAAAAAGTGCGTAACTTATTTTTTCGTATCGCTTCAAATATTTCCTGCCATCTTTCTATATCAAACATGAGCTTCCGCTTTAGCTTTTATTTGTTGTACAGGTGTGTCGTTTATAATCAAACCGTCCTTGAGATGAACGATGCGTTTTGTCATGTGAGCAATGTCCTCCTCGTGTGTTACAATTAATATTGTTTTACCTTCATCGTTGATTGACTGAATGATTTCCATCACTTCATAAGAGGTTTTACTGTCCAGCGCTCCGGTGGGTTCATCTGCCAATAACACTTTAGGGTCTGAAGCCAATGCTCTGGCAATGGCTACACGTTGTTTTTGCCCTCCTGAAAGTTCATTGGGTAAGTGAGTTGCCCAGTCTGCCAAACCCACTTTTTCAAGGTAGTGCATGGCGCGATCCATACGTTCATTGCGTTTCATACCCTGGTAATAAAGAGGCATTGCTACATTGTCTAAAGCTGTTTTGTAATTGATGAGGTTAAAAGATTGAAAAATAAAACCAAGGAATTTATTGCGGTAGCGAGCTGCAATTTTTTCGTTTAGGTTTTTGATTAAAACGCCATCAAGAGTATAAGTGCCCTCATCTGCTTCATCTAGAATTCCCAAAATGTTAAGTAATGTAGATTTACCTGAACCGGAAGAACCCATAATTGAGACCATTTCGCCTTCTTTTACACTAAAATCAATTCCTTTTAAAACGTGAAGTGAAGTACTCCCTGTTTTATAGGATTTGTGAAGGGATTTAATTTCAATCATAATTACAATGTTTAGGAATAAAATATTTTTCTACTAGTGTACAATATTATAGATAGTTACACAAAATAATGTGAAAGTGGTGTTAATTAAAAGAGGAAAGTTGAATCTAGTTAAGTAGTTGATTCTTTTTTTGCTTGTTTTCGGCTTTTGTAAACAAAATATGCTATGACTCCCACAAGCAAGTATGGAAAAGCCATTAAGTATAAAATACCTTGGTTAATGCCTTCTGCGGTAGCTCCATCGGCATCGGTTTCCAGAACGGCTCTGCACATGGAACATTGGGCACTTACTTCAATGGAAAGAAGAGCCAAAAAGAGGAACGATATAATTGTTTTATTTCTCATTAATAATAAGGTGCTATCATAATATAAACAATCACGCCTGTAACAGCCACATAAAGCCATATCGGAAATGTGATTTTTGCAATTTTTTTGTGCTTATCAAAACGTTTTGACAAGGCTTTCACAAAAGAAATCAAAACCAATGGGATTACAGCAATTGACAAAATAATATGTGATATAAGAATGACAAAATATACAATTCGTATGGCTCCCTCTCCACCATAAGGCGTTGATGTTGATGTCATATGATAAACCACATACATCAATAAAAATACCGCTGAAAGACCAATAGCCGTTTTCATCAGGTTCTCATGGGCTTTACGGTTTCCTTTTTTGATTTGAATGACACCTATAACAAGTAGTATTGCCGTAAATGCATTTATTGTTGCGTAGATGGGAGGTAAAAACCCAAGACGTTCCACACCGGGGATTTCAATTTTAATAGTAAATAAAACGGCAACAGCCACAGGAATTAAAACAGAAAGAGCCACAATCCATTTGTTATACATCTTTTCCTTTTGTGTTAAAGCTTTGTTCATTAAAGTAATTTTTTGATATCCTCTTTTAACATTTCAATCTCATCATCTTCCAAACCGTTGTAATAAATTTTTGGGTTTCCAAATTCATCAAATCGTGAACGAATATTCCCATCTTTATCGATAAGCGCAAACAAACCTGAATGTTCAAATCCACCGGGAGCACTTTCTTCCTCAGCGGAATACAATTTAAACCCCTCATTTGATAATTTATAAATCGCCTCTTTATCTCCTGTTAAAAAATGCCAATGTGGGTGTTTCGCACCATAGTTTTCTGCATATTTTTTTAATACTTCCGGAGTGTCGTGCTTGGGGTCTATGGTGATGGAGGCAATTCCAAATTCAGGATTGCCATAAAATGCATCTTGAATTTTTTTCATGTTTTGATTCATGATAGGGCAAATACTGGGGCAGGTGGTAAAAAAGAACTCTACGAGATACACTTTGCCTTCGTAAGTCTCATTAGTTACGGTTTGACCGTGTTGATTGGTAAACGAAAAATTAGGAACTGGGTTTCCGGTATAAAAATCGGGGCCTTTGAGTCGGGCACTAAATTCACTTACTGCCCAGATTCCAAAAACAAGAATCACAAATGAAATGCCTATATATGAGTAATTTTTCACTGTTTAAATTTGTCGTTTATTATATTTTTTTAGAGCCATTCTATATTCTGCCAGAATCACTTTTACGTCGTCATTCATTTTATTGTTCAGCTCTGCAACCGATGAGGTATCATAACCATACAGAAACCCAACATCTTTGTCGTCATTTCTACCTCTCAAACTTCTGTTTTTGTCAATTATAAAAACCTCTGGCGCTCCAAGGTTCTCATTAAGCTCTAAATCTGTTTCAAGCGAAGAAAAGAGCGATTGAATGTCTTTCGCTTCAGCGTAAACAAATATCCATTTTTCGGCGTTTGTGAGTTTATTGAGTTCGACAAGAAGTTCCTCAACAAGGGGTTCGTTTCCTTTTTGCAACACGGTCACAAACTGAAGGTCCTCAAACTCGTGATAGGGTTTGTAAATCTTGTGCGTTAAATTGAATACATTGCCATATTTTGACTTGATGTCACTGCCAAAAAAACTAAGAATAGTTATTTTACCATCCAGGCTCACGGGTTCACCGGTCAGCGAATTGAAGTTTGAAAAATCATTAACTTCTTGAGTTAAAACCGGAAGTTTAGCAAAATGATTGACACCTGATGAAAAAAACAAGTATGCCGTGATGGGCAGTATAAAAAGAACGCCAAGTACTATATATTTTTTCACCTAAGGACTCTAAATTTGTGGAATACAAAAATAAAAAAAGCCCTGCAATTTACAGGGCTTTTAACTATTTATTTAACCTATTTTAAAAATTGTATTTTACAAATCCACTTTTGTAAACCTCATAGATATAATCTCCTTCAATAAGTAGTATAAAGCAAAGATATGCAATCAAAAATACCGCAGTCCAAACCACAGATCGTCTCAATCCTTTGGTCTCTCCTTCCATGTGCATGAATGCCCAGGTAATATAATATGCTTTATATATTGTAAGTATAATAAATATCCAGTTGAGTAATTTCATAGATAGAAATTTTGTCTCAACAAGAAACTGAGGTTTTATAATTCCTAAAACAACTTCAACAATCGTTGCAATTGAAAGGAGTGTAAACACATACCAAATACGTTTTACAGAACTCTCATGTGTTGCGCCATGTGCCATATTTCAAACTATTTATATTAAACGAGGTAAAAGAATGTAAAGACAAATACCCAAACTAAATCTACAAAGTGCCAATAAAGTCCCACTTTTTCAACCATTTCATAACTTCCTCTGCGTTCATAAGTTCCCAGAAGGATGTTAAAGAAAATAATCAAATTGATTAAAACTCCCGTAAAAACGTGAAAACCGTGAAATCCTGTGATGAAGAAAAAGAAGTTCCCAAATAAAGGATGTCCATATTCATTGCGGTGCAAATTGGCTCCTTCAACTACCCTCACTGCGTCACTGTTTAAAGTTGATACAGATTCTTCTCTGCTTAGAACTATGGGATGCCCTTTTTCATCAAGTTTCTGAATTCTTACACGAAGATTTTCATTGGCTGCAAAACCGGCTTTGATATCTTCGATGGTATATGTTGAAAGGGTTTCTTCCTCACCGGTGAACCACAATCCTGAGCTTCTTTCAAGTGTTTCTCTTTGTGTGGATTCTATGGCTATATCACTTAGGCCAACACGCTTGCCTTCAGCATCCTCAAACTGCAAGATCCTACCACCTTTTGTTTCTACAGCACCATAAGTTCCTTGAATAAAGTTTTTCCACTCCCAGGCTTGTGAGCCTAAGAAAACAATACCACCAATCAAGGTAAGGAACATATAAAAAACCACTTTGTTTTTTTTCATTTGATGTCCTGCATCAACTGCAAGCACCATGGTTACAGATGAAAAAATCAAAATAAAAGTCATTAATGCAACATAGTACATAGGCGCATCCACACCGTGTAAAAACGGAAAGTGGTTAAACACCTCATCTGCTATGGGCCACGAGTCTATAAATTTATATCTTGAGAAACCATAAGCAGCAAGAAATCCGGAGAAAGTCAATGCATCTGAGAGGATGAAAAACCACATCATTAACTTACCATAACTTGCTTTTAAAGGGCGATTTCCCCCTCCCCAGGTTTTTCCTTCGGTACCTGTTTCAACAACAGTAGCTTCCATAGAGTAATTTTGGTTTTAAATAAGTGTCAAAAATAAGCAATTTTATTATCTCACAAAATAGAAAAATAAAAACAGATAGATCCATAAAAAATCTACAAAGTGCCAAAACGTTTCAGCGAGTTCAATACCAAGGGTTTGACCCTTGTGGTACTTCTGTTTAAAATGATTATAAATTACAACCAAAAGCGCTATCAATGCACCGATTATGTGACCCAAGTGCAGGATTACTACCAAATAAATAAAGGAGGTAGTAATCGTACTTTCACTTCCGGTAAAAAAATAGCCCGCTTTTATAAATTCTGAAAATCCCTGAAACTGAAAATAAATAAATAAAATCCCCAAAATAAAAGTGGAAATTAACAATGCCATTCCTTGTTTGTGATTCTCTCTTTGAATAGATTTTCGGGCAAGAAAAATGGTTAAACTACTCAACAAAACCAGAGCAAGGCTAATGTAAAACGCCAGCGGAATTTCAAATCCCGAAATCCAATCCGGCCTGCTTTTACTTACAATATAAGCACTGGTGAGTCCTGCAAAACTCATCGTCATGCTAATCATTGCAAACCAAAGCATCATTTTTTTTGCGCGTTGTTTTTTTATTTCGGGAGTGTCATCTGTATAGGCCATTATCGTATAAATTTATCTAAAACATAAAGTATTTGGAGCAGTGTGATATAAGCCACACTCACAAATAATAATTTTCTTGCAGCCTGCTGTGTATTTAGTTTAAACAATTTGACGGAATGAACTAAAAACCAAATTCCAAGTAGAAAAACGAAAACAGCTGTAAGTGGTGTGATATAAAAACTTCCGGTCACGCCTAAAACGGGAATGAGTGAAACCAGCAGCGTCCAAATAGTATAAAGCACTACCTGAATGGCAGTCCCGCGGTCTTGTTTTCCGGTGGGTAACATATAAAACCCGGCTTTTTTGTAATCGTCATAAAGAAACCAACCAATAGCCCAAAAGTGAGGGAATTGCCAGAAAAATTGAATCATAAACAGTGTGCCGGCTTCAATACCAAAATCTCCTGTGGCAGCCACCCAACCCAACATAAAAGGAATGGCACCGGGAAATGCACCCACAAAAACCGAGAGCGGTGTTTTGGTCTTTAAAGGAGTGTATAAACTCACATACATAAAAATGGAAATGGCACCAAACATAGCTGTTTTGGGGTTGATGGCATACAAGACGGCAATGCCTGCAACTGTGAAAAGAGAAGCTACTATAAAAGCCGTGTTGACAGACATTCTTCCGGAGGGAATGGGTCTGTTTTTTGTGCGATTCATAAGTGCATCCAAATCCTTTTCAATGATTTGATTGTAGGCATTAGAAGCGCCCACCATCAGGTAACCACCAATAGCTAAGAGTAAAATCACTAATGGACTAATCTGTTCAACTCCCAGCAAATAACCAGCTATTGAGGAAAAAACAACACTCACAGAAAGACGCACTTTTGTGAGTTCTAAAAAGTCTTTAAACAGCGTATTTGAAGTAGCTTGCAATTTTGTAGTTTCCAAATTTTTATGCTTTTCATCTTCGAAATAGTTCCGCTCCGAAAATTGGTGCAAAGATACTGCAAGAAGCCAGCTTATACAATATTTAATAATAGATTATTTGTCTAATTAAAAGGGGTGAAGTTTTAAAAATCATTATACCAATTGAAAATATCTGTTCTTATTCCAAAGTTTATCCAAGTGGTTGAGTTTTTGAACTCTGAAGCAGTATTCACCTGGGGGTTGAAGTCACGGTAAATCAAACTTGCATAGACTTTTAAATTTGTTGAGGGATTAATCAAGTAGCCGGCTTGTAATTCTCCATGAAAAACAGAAGTGGTGTTACCTTGAGCTAATTCAATTCCTGTATCTGCCGGGCGGTCTCTTTCATCTCGATAAATGTCACCGCCATAGTTGAAATTGTCTTCTCCATCATTAAAATCAAAACCGCGTTCGCCAACAATTACTTTTGCACTCCCAAAAAGTCTGTTTTTTTCATAACGGGCAATAGCGACAAACTCTTTGAAATTTGCCCCCCAAAGGTGTGCCATTGATTGATTGTTGTGACCATAGTTGAGTACAATGGTATTGTGGGAAAATGTATAAGGCCTCACTTGGTTGTATTCAATCTGAAGAAATAAATTCTCGATATCAAAAGGTCTGAAGTATTTTGCTCCCAATTGAAAACCCAATTTGTTTTTCCAGCTTTTTTCACCACCAAAAATATCACTTGTAGAAAACTCATCAATTATTAATTGTCCATATGAGACAAATTTATCAGAGAATTTATATTTTGAACTCAATCCCACAAGTGCATTCCCTGAGCGCGGCCCCGTTGAAAATTCTATGGCTCTGTAAAAAATAATTGGATTGAGAAAATTGAGATCAAAACCCCGATCGTTGCTATTATCCCAAAGTACACTTTCAAACAAACCAATATTCAACCTCTTTGAGACATTGTAGCTCAAATAATGGGTTGCCATATACTTTGTGGTAAAGGCTCCGTCAACCGTTGCCTCCTGTCTAACATCCCGCAGTGACATCCAGGTATTTGTATATTTTAATTTCCAAAAAGTCGTATTAATTTTAAAATAGGGACTGGGACTCGCTACATCACTGAGAAACAAAGAGCGGTATCCATCACCCAAAAAGTTTTTACCATGACCCAGTTGAAAATTAAAGGTCTCACCGGCACTGTATGATAAGTATCCGGTTGCCATTGGATAGTCATAAGCTGTTTCTTTAAATTCTTTAGCAATTCCAAAACCGGGAATTATTGCCGGGTTTCCTCCAGTGTCTGCTGCAATTGACTCTGCATAACGATTAAAATACTCAGCAAAACGACCCTGACTTTCATAAACAACCGCGTGAAAGCTAAAGTTTTTCCCTAATCCTCCTTGTACAACCGCGAGTCGGGTATTGTTATAAGTATAATCAAAATCACTATCAGACTCAGCGCCTAATTGCAAATCAACCCCGGGGTCTAATGTAAACCAGTATCCGTCACCTTTAAAACTCACCATATGTTCATTCCACCACTTTTTTCCAAACCACGATGATTTATTTTTGTATAGTAAAGTATCGCGTGATTCCATATCATAATGCTTACTTACTTCCTTATACAAATAGGGTCTTTGAGCTGTATGAGCATTGTTTCCCACCTGGTTTAAATAATAATCAAAGCGTGCATAGTCTTGATGTGAAAGTGGAATATTAATATTACTTGAATATTTTTCATTTGAATAACCCAAATTTTCTATCGATTCATATTCATTTGACATGTCCTTTTTGAGGCTCGACACTTGTTCCTTTTCATTTTTAGAGTTTTCTAAAGTGGCTTCAAGTGGAATTTTTATTGGCAATGTGAATTGTGCAAAAACAGGGCGCGCATTATAAGTTGCGGGTTGAATTTGAGGCAATTCATCAAAGACTCTTTGAATTTCATCTTTGAGTTCCTGAAAAATAGCATCCATCGCCAAAATCTTAAAATTCCCTTCTCTGTCAACTTCAAAAAAAACAACAATTTGTCCTTTGTATTCCTCATCAAAAACACGTTGAGGTGTCTTGAAGTTTTCAAAAATGAACCTCTGTAATGTAGATTCAAAACAGGTCCTTAAGTCGTTAACACTTATGTTTTCGCATTCCGGAAAAACAGGGTATTTCTCAAATTCTGTAACTGATTGTTGACCATTTACCGGAAGACAAAGAAGAAAAAGAAGGACAGGAAAGGCTTTAAACATCATAAACAAATCTAAAAATTGTAGCCGAAAGATACGTTTTTTTATGATTTTTTAATAGTCTAAAAAAAATCCCGTAAACTAGAAGTCTCGGGATTCATTTTAAAAATTAAATCATATTAGTGGACATTAAAAATAATGGGGAGATTAAACAACACATCCACTTTTTTATTGTTTTGTGAAGCAGGTATCATCTTTGGAATCATATTTACAACACGCTTTGCCTCCTTCTCAAGTTTTGGGTGTGGTGCACTCACTTGAATATTTGCAACTTGTCCATCTTTATTTATCACAAAACTAACATAAATGCGTTGATTTCCATTAAGTCCTAAACTCTCTGCTATGCCGGTATTAAAGCGTTTACTTACCAATTTTCCAATTTCAGAAGACAAACAATTTTTTCTTTGGTTATTGTCATTTAATGATTCACAGCCGGGAAATACAGGCACTCGTTCTACTCCGGCAAAAGTATAGGTTTTATCCTCTACAGGTGCCGGCTTAGGTACAGAAATCACACTAACGGGTTTATCGGTTTGAATTAGTATAGGCTCAGGTTCTGTTTCAATTTCAATATCTTTAGAAATTGGATCATCAGTGATGCGAACTCTATCCGGATTAACTTTCTTGATGGGGTTTTTCTCAACAATGGGCTCTGCTTTTGGCTCTATTATGACAAAATCATTTAGCCAGACTTCAATTGTATCCTCAGGAAGGGGCTTTGCAATTATTTGTGATTTCACTCCATAGGTTGCGTTGATAACAATTGCAACCAGTGTAATTGATATAATTAAACTAAATTGAAAATACAAAACTGAGTTGTATTTCAAATTTGCATCCTTCTTGCTTTTTGGCTTTTCTACATTATTTTTCTCAAAATAATGTAGTAGTTTTTTAATTGTTTTCATATCTGCTGATTTAATAGTATACTATTCATAAATCAACAAGAGTGCCAAAAATAAAAAAGCCATCAACTAAATGTTAATGGCTTTATAAAAAGATAGTTTTGAGTATTAATTTTCGACTTGGAAAAGTATCGGCAAACTATAGGTTACATTTACTGCTTTTCCTCTTTGTTTACCGGGAGTCATTTTTGGCAATCCACTAATTACCTTTTTGGCTTCAGATTCAAGTCTTGGGTGAGGGGCTCGTGCCAAAACATCTACGACATTTCCTTTTGTGTCAATTTTAAACATGACAGAAATTCTTTGCCTTCCAGTTAAACCGAGGTCATTTGCCAATTCTGAATTGAAATTTCTTCTAACAAAAGCGTCAATTTTTTCAGACATACAATCTTTTCGTTGCTGGTTGTTTTTCATGTTTTCACAACCTGGATAGATTGGTACATTTTCTATAACAGCAAAAGGAACATCTGCAATTTCTTCAACGGCTTCTTCGATAGTTTCTATCTCAACAATTTCTTCAAACTGTGAAGTTTCTGTAGATTCTATAATGGTTTCTTCAATTTCTTCATCGTCTTCAACCACCTCTATAATTTCTGGTGCTGGCGGTGGCGGTGGCGGTGGTGGTGGTGGTGGAATAAATTCTGTGATTGGGATTTCTTCCTCATCTTCATCTTCCAAATTGAGCGACCCTATATCAATAAGTGATTTGTCATAGGTCTTCCACTCAATTGCTTGCCAAGTAACAAAAAGCATCACTATCATCCCAATTTGGAAAAAAAGCACACTCCTTTTGTTTAAATCAGCTTTTGGATTTTTTTTAGGCTCCATAGTTATCCTTGTTTAGTTGTTGCTAAAATATGTAAAATCTATTTTAAAATAAAGCTAAAATATACTTTTTAACTTTTTTATTTTTTTTGTGTGAGCATTAGCAGTAATGCAGCCAAAAATATGCCCACCCCGTTTGCAAGAATATCATAAATATCTGCTTGCCTGTTTTTCGTTAATTCACTTTGTAACACTTCAATTATCATACCATAAAGAAAAGATAATAAGCAAACAGAAATGAGTACTTTCTTAAAATAAGCGTCCCTAAGTTTAAAGAATCCATAAAAAGCCCAAAGAATAGTCAAGATAAAATACCCTATTATATGGATGGTTTTATCAGACAGATTGGAGTCAATTTTGGGTAAAGTTGCCGGGTTAACCAGAGAACCAATGGAAATGATTGTGGTATAGATTAATGCAATAAACAAGAGGGACTTATCCCCCAATAATTTCTTTATAAGCTTTATCATCCAATAGATCATCTATTTCTGATGCATCAGAAAATTTGAGTTTTATCATCCATCCATCACCATAAGGATCCATATTCACTTTTTCTGGCTCAGACTCCAGTGTTTCATTAAACTCAATGATCTCACCAGAAAGGGGTAAGAATAAATCTGAAACAGTTTTTACAGCCTCCACAGTCCCAAAAACATCTTCAACCTGTAAGGTTTCATCTAGAGTATCTACTTCAACATAGACAATATCTCCCAGTTCTTTTTGAGCAAAATCTGTTATGCCTACTGTTGCAATGTCTCCTTCTATTTTAATCCACTCGTGGTCTTTTGTGTACTTTAAATTTGCCGGAATATTCATTTTTTTAAAGGTATTTGGTTAAAGGTTTTTAATTTAATTTCCAAAATTGTATCGAAGGGTTATTCCACTTCTAATAGTAGTTTGTGGAAAAGCCGTTGAAATTGCAAATTCGGAAAAAGTATGGTCATAATAAAACAAGGCTGTTAAATTTTTACTCAGGGCATAATCTGCAGTGAACTGCACCCCATAAATAGTTTGACCTGCTGTAACCTGATTATTTTCCACATCAAGATATCTGATTATCGTTTTATTATCACGCATTGACAGATCGAGTTTAAAGTTCAAATCACTTCTCAAAATCTGTTGGTTTCCACCAAAGCTAGTGCCTATTCTTAAATCTTTTATCCTATAGCCCAATCCCACGATATATTCCATTCCCTGGATTTCTGTGAGTAAATTGTTTGCAAAACTAAGAGAAAGTGCCCGGTCTTTTCTTATTTCAGCAAGAACTCTTACTGAATTTTGCATTTCAAAATCAACTTTGATTAAGGGGCTAAAACGTTCCAAAAGATTGATATTTGAGAGCAGTGTTCTGTTTTTAAAATTACCGGATTGATCTACCTCTGTTGGATCATTTCTGTTATAATCAAGATTGGTTTCAAATTGGTTTACAGTATAGTCTGCTCTATATCCATGCTGGATTGAAAAACGTCTGAAGTTTTGTTTAAACCAATTAATTTTCATGAGTCCTGTATATCGTAATTCCCAATTTGGGAGTGGAAAGTCTCTAAAAATACCGGTTTTAATTTTTGAGGGGTCGCTTCCTTCATATGCAGACAAAAAGGATGGTAACAAGACCGCCTGACTGTTTTTTCCAAATCCCACAGGAAAACCGTCGGCGTCAACTGGAAAGTTTGTGGTTCCATAAAAATCTGTAGCCAAACGGTTTGCAACTACCAATCTATTGTCTCTAAAGTCCTGAAATGTTTGAGAAAAAATCTCATCGCTATCAGCAAAAGCTGTTTTTATTAAAATTGTAGAAATATTGAAATTACCAAAAGTCCGGGGAGTTAAGGATCGGTATTGGTCATTGTTTACAATATAGTTTTCTGCAAAAGATTCTGAATAGGCTCTACTACCTGTTAAATCAATTTTTAAATCCTGAAAAGGTTCTACATTGACTTGATAATCAAGCTGGATATTTTCTACTTCTGTGTATTGTTCGTTAAACTCAGGGTAAAGTGTTAACCAGCCATTTCTAGCTGCAAGATCTCTGATTTCTCCCTGACCTCCAAAAGCAAACCCTGTAGTGGGTCTTAATGAGCCCATAAAACCAACTGATGGCAAATAACCGGGCAAGTAAATACCATTGTTTTCCTGATAATTAAATTGAACTCTTTTGATAGAGGTTAAAAGGTCAACAAAAATATTATATGCCTTGTCACCCCCACTTAATCTAGGAGCTCCTTGACCGGGTTGTTCCCCACCTCCTCTTGCACCGGGACTTCCATCACCCGTTGTAAAAACAGAGAGTGTTTCATCACCTCCACGTGAGCCTTGACCTGGTTCATTTTTTGTGTCGCCTTTGGTGTCATCTCCTTCACCTCCTCGGTTTGAAGCTCGAGTGGGTCTCTTTTTTGTAAACCCGATATATCGATAGAAGTTATTCATATCGAGGGTTGAGTTAATTCGGTGTGTATTTGAATTTTGAATGTTATTTCCCAAATCAAATATCCCTACAGTACCGTCTTCCAGTTCCAACTCTATATTTCTAAATAAATCACTACCTCGCTGCCACTGGTAATTTCCGGTATAAGAATAAGTAGCTCTTACAAATTTTAAAAAGGGTATTTTACTAAAAGGCAAATCATAATTTACTTGAAGTGTTTGGAAATGTCTGTCTGGAACACCCACATCAAAAATACCATCCCAAACTCCTATATCATTATTAATTATACCCTCATTATCAATATAATTCTTAACAATCCTGTTATTGGAGGCATTGAAATTAAATCTTAGCGAATTTGTCAGATTATAATTCATTGCATATTGCCAATCAAACATATAGTTTCGCTGAAAAAGTGTAGGAACTCCAATGTTTCCTGGCAATAAATTAAGCTCCCTGAATTTCTGCTCATTATATTGCCTTGTGATATTTGTACTTGCCGAAATGTTTGTGGGTAAGTAATTAAAATTGAAATCTTTAAGCAATTGTAAATAGGGGCTTCTAAACAATGAATCGTTTTTCTTAAACGGTTCTACCGGCTTTGGTGTGAAGCTGTAATCATAAGTAGCACCCAATCGTACGTTTTGTTGAAGTGATTCTTCTATTTCAAAACTTTTGTGATCTACTTGATTATAAGAATAAGCAAGTGTTATGTTTTCCACATCATAGGGTTGTGGTTTCTTATCGCCTGTTCTATCCTTTCTTACCCCAATAAAATTGATGCTTTGACGTTTAGTATATTCTATTGATTGTTCTCTAATTTGATCTCTTTCAGCAGCATCTGCTGCATTGTCTAGTCTGCTTTCAAGTTGAATGTCTTGGAATTCAGGGTCATAAAAGGGAGTTACCTGTTCTTCTCCAATACCGTAATTGAATGGAAGTTGAATGCCCCAGTTTCTAGGTAACAATTGACCCACATTTACATTTGTCACGATATCATACTGTTGTACATCTTCAAGACTTCTTTGATTAGGTCCCTGTTCAATAGACCCAAAACCAACTGTGGTTCTTCTTCCAACGGCACTTACATTTGCAAAGTCAGCTAAATTCACATCCATACTAGCTATAGCAGCCCAACCTCCTCGATTTTCCAGTTCAGAAAGGCGCAGTTCATTAAACCAAACTTCACCGCAAATATTGTTATCAGTAGGGTTCTTTACCCCAATCATAATGGTTCTAACAGCTCCAAAACTGGGACTACCCTTAATTCCAATTCGCATTTCATTTTCTGGGCCATCAGTACTTGCATCAAGTTCAGATTCATTAAAAAAGACTACTTCACTCAAATCGAATGCTTCGGGGTCCCCTAATACACGCGACTTCACCTCTTGTAAGAGTTTGAGTGGCAAATTAAGTCTATTTTGAATGGGCCAGATTTCCTCCGGATTTGTTGCGCCAAAATTTGTTGGATTCAGGGGAATTTCTATTTCATAAAAGTTTTGGTTCAAGTCATTACCCAACCTAATAAATGCGACCAATTCACCATCAGATAAAGGCAGTTCCTCAAGTAACGACTCTGCGTGGATAAACATTTCTAGGTTTTTGTATTGACGCATATCAATATTGTAATTCTTAAATACTCCGCGTCCATCTTCGGGTTCTAAACCACATACTCTTAATGCAAGAGATTGTTCATTTTGTCTGATATTTGAATTGTTGTTTATCAATTCTTCTCTTACTACTCCTGGAGGTAAAACATAAGGAATGGGTTGTCTGCTGGCGTTTTCTTCAATATTAACAGATTCAACTTCAAAAAGTGTATTACTATTTTCGGGGAGAATTCCTGAGGGATTAAGACTTTGTGTATACCTTCTGTAATCTCCTCTTACTAAATCAAGTGTTCCAAATCTGAACGTAATGTCTTGTTCAAAATCTGTTAGAAACATTCTCATAAATCTAATAGATCTAAAGTCAGTAATACCACCCACAGCCCTTGTTGGATTGCTTACAGGCACTTTAAATTGCACCCATCTTACCTGCTGGGTTTCATTATTTTGGGTATTAACTTCAAGTTCTCTTACGTCGGTAATAAAAGGGTTGTTATCTACATTCATCCCGGGAAACATTTCAACAGTGTATTCAAAATAACTGTTAACAGTATTCATGGTGTTATCACGGTTGTAATCTTCTACATCGGGAAGTGTGGTTGAACCCCGATTGGTTTGTGTTACTTCAGAAGGGGAATTACCTTGTGTACCATTATAGTTTTTGTAGCGGTTGACAATATCTCCTTCTGCTTGTAAAAAATAAGTATAGTTGTCTCCCGCGGGGTCTTCAAGACCTGCAAATGCTGGAAATAAGGCAGCTTCTTCAACATCTGAAGCACCGTTGAGCCCTAAATCTTGGTTTGTACGTTCTTGTCCTTCAGTATCAAAAGCATAAACTAAAGATTGATTTGTGGGAACTTTTCCATAAACAGTGGGGGTTGTCCCTTGAGTTCCACCATCTCCTGGTAGTCCATTTTCATATTGCTTTCTGCCTGTTTTGAGAATATCTTCTGAAATACTACCCAGATTAAACCTGAGCTCACCTCCATTATTCCCGGCATTTTCCTCATAAATAAATGGATCTAATACCCAAAATTGGATGAACTCAACATTAGACTTTTCAAAATCAGTTGTTGCTAATGATCTTGTAATACCGGCCCATCGAGAAGCGGGGTTTGGTAAGGTGTTTGTTCCTCCTGTTTCAGGATTAAAGTTGTAGGGTCCTCTTTCTCCTGGGTAATAGGTTAAGTCGAGTGAAAATAATGCTTGTGTTTGACCTTGAACAATATCTGTATCGGGAAATATTTCATTAATAAATAATCTTCTAGCCGAGTATGCCGATAAATCATCGTTTGAGATACCTCCCGGTCTTTGGGAGCTATAAAATATGGGGTCGATGGTGTACCAAGATAATTTTGCTCTGTTGTAATTGTAAGCAGGATTGTTATTTTCAAGTTCTCCTCCAAAATCAACCGGGGTACTGGCGAGTTGCCAGGATAAAGGTGCTTTTATATCGAGAAGGGTTTGTGAGCCTTCAAAGTCATCAACATAAACAGTTGTTTTTCCATCAAAATCGGCTACTTTGGGTGAGCCGGGTTGTAAATAGGCAAACTCACCTCTTAAAGAAAGGTTTGACTCTACATCTGTGTCGATGTTGGGTAATTTGTTAACCAATCGAGTTAAAAAAGGTACTTGTGTAGAGTAATTTGCATTGAATCCAAAAATGGTATTGTTGAGAGGCTCTGAATTTAAATTGGTTTTTTGTGTTAATGGTCTTTCATTTAAATTGAGATAAGTAGCCCCAATCAAAAAGTTTTCATTGAATTGGTGTTCAACGTTAAGCCCTGTAAATCTTTTTGTTTGTTGACCAAAAAGAGTATTGTTTTCTGTTGTAATTTGAATGGGTGTATTTGAATTCAAAAGGGCCTGATCAAGAATTTGCACTCTACCCAATTGATAGTTCACTGTATAATCAACACCTTCAACTAGTAATCTTCCGCCGGCTGTTACTGTTACAGAACCCTGAGGAATATTAAATGCTCCTATGGCAATACCATCTGCCCCGGAGGATTTATATGACCCTTTAAGTTGGAATTTATTTTTATCACTGTCTTGTTGTTCTGCCACTGTTTTTGTGGAGTTGTAAAGTGACCTAAAAACATATTTATTTTGATTGGCATTATAAGTAGCGGGCACATTGTAATTTTCAGAGCTTCCCGGGCTTTTCAACTTTTGAAACAAATGTTCACCAAAGGGTTCAACTGTTGTAAAAATAACCCTTCCGTTTTGGGTATCGACAGTAATTCCGGGAAGAAAGTCAAAAAATCCATCCCCGTCTTGCTGTGGATCGTTATTGAAATTTAATCGGTCTAGGTTGAATACTCTCAAAAGTGTTGTTTGATCAACATCCTCGGGCAGGGGTGTAGCGGGAAAATCTATGGAGCCGGGAGCTGGTGTGATATAGTTTAAAGGTGATGGGTCTGTATAAAGTATGTTTAATCTAAAATCTTCTCTTTCGAGTTGAAAAGCACCAAGGCTATAAATGTTTTTCATCATCAAGTCCCAAATGGGTTGATTCACATTTACAATATTACTTTTCAGCATTTTAACAACAATATTTTGAGCTTCACCGGGTTGAGGCGCATTGGGGTCTGGGTTTGGCTCAGAGCCAATACCACCCTCAGTATTTGCATTAACACCATCATTTGAAAATTCACCCACTTGAAAAACTCTTCCATTGACTGTATATTGGTAAGATACTGCAAGCACTTCATCATTGCTAAGTCTTTGGTTTAAAGAGATGTATCCAAGTTGACTATTGAGGGTGTATTCATTTGGCATCAAGCGACGGGCGTTTTCCAGAGTGACATAGTCCTTTCCTTCACTAACCTGCACACCTCCAAAACCAGATTGAACTGTGGACACATTTCTTATGTTTGCGTTTAATATTGATTGTGCGCCACCATCAATACCAAAAGGGTTGAAGTCGTTGTTTCCGTTATCCGGAAATGAATTTGGAGGTCTATTGATAAAGCCTCCGGGTGGGAATGTGAGCCCAATGCGAGCCGGGTCTGATTCACCAATGTCCTGTATAGCAACTATATTCCTTACATTTTCGGTATTGTTTGACAAGTTTGTAACCCAAAGTTCAATTCTGGAAATCTGAACATTTGAATTAATAAAAGGATATTGTTCTAGGGCTTGATCATATTGATCTCTAAAAAAGTGGCTTAAAAAGAAGTGTCTGTCCTCATCATATTCCAGTGCAAACACATCAAATTCGTTGATAGTTCCACCTCCTTGAGCAATGACGTTGCGCGTTTCTGATTTTTGTTCAGAGAACACCCCGGTAACTCTTGTTTTTCCAAATTGCAATTCTGTTTTGACACCAAATAAACTTTGTGCTCCCTGAATTAATGAGCTATTAAGAGGCATACTCACATTACCAACTTCTATTGCTTGAATGATTTGATCTTCTGTGGGGGTATATTCTAACTTGATTTGGTTTTGAAAATCAAACGTTGACTGGGTATCATAGTTTGCGGTAATTTGAAGTCGTGTTCCCACTTTACCCAACAAACTTAGACTGATGCGTTGATCAAAATCAAAAGTGAAATTACTTCGGTTTCTGGGCGAAAAGGAGGGGTTGTCTTGTTTGGTATAAAGAATCCCAAGATCCATTTCAACAGAACCCTGCGGAATAACTTCTATCACATTCCCGCCAAAAATAGTTTCAAACAAGTTTGAATTCACATAAAAACTGGGTAACAAATTACGCTGTTCGTCTTCAGAGCCCTCTTTTCTTCCATCGGCTGCATCAATTTTCGTTTTAAAATAATCCTTCATTTCTTCTCTCAAGATGAGGTCTTGATATTCTTGCTGAGTAAGCACAAGGGGATAAGAAATAGAAAAATTACCGAGCATTCGATTATAGATATACATGCCCGAGATGGGGTCAAAAGTATATAATTCGCTTATGCTGGGAGGGTCTGGTAAAATCATTTGACCCATGGAATGACCTGTTCTCAATGTATCTTGAACCACTTCAGGATCCTGTTCAGGATCAGGCACCTGAGCTGAAACATTTATAGTCAGGAACAATAAACTGATAAGTAAAACTATATGATTAACCTGAAATTTTTTTCTAGAATAATTTTTTGTACCCAATGTATTATAAATTTTTTAAAGCTAATTTTATAATTGTTTCTACAGTCGCATCCGGGTTTTCATTACAAATTTTTTCACAAACTTTTTCAGCTTGTTTTCTCAAAAACCCTAATGTTTCCAATGCTGATAACGCTTCATCTTTGTTGGTATTGCTTGATTTACTCAAAATATCATCAATAGCATATACTTTGAGTATTTTATCTTTCAAATCAAGGATGACTCTTTGTGCGGTTTTGGCACCAATTCCTTTTATGGATTGAATGGTGGCAACCTCACCGTGAGCTATTGCCTCTTTAATCGCATTGGGGTGTATAGAGGAAAGCATGGTTCTTGCCGTGCTGGCTCCAACACCTGAGACTGAAATTAATAATCTAAAAATTTCCCGTTCAAATTGATCAGCAAACCCAAACAGTGTATGAGAATCCTCCTTCACTAAAAGATGTGTGAACAATTTTACATTATCAGACTTTGGAAGGCTTGAAAATGTGTGTAACGAAATATTTAATTCATAACCCACTCCACCACAATCAATCACTACGTTGGTTGGATTTTTTTCTACTAATCTTCCCTGAATGTGAGTTATCATTTGTTAACTTAATGTTAAACGCCAAATATAGTATTTTTATTATCAATCCATTTTCAAAAAAACACAAAACTTTTACTTGATTTTGCGTCCTTTCTTCTTTGACAACCTGCTTTTTTCTCTTTTCTCTTTTTGTTGTGCATCAATAATTGCAATGGCCGCCATGTTTACAATTTCTTCAACACTCGCACCCAGTTGTAAAATGTGAACCGGTTTTTTCATTCCCAGCATAATGGGACCTATTGACTCGGCATTGTTTAATTCCTTAAGCAATTTATAGTTGCTGTTTGCAGAGTCCAAACTTGGAAAAATCAACGCATTGACTTTTTTACCGGCTAGTTTTGAAAACGGAAAATTCTTTTGATGCATTTCCATATTCAAAGCAAAATCCATTTGAACTTCACCGTCAACGATCAATTCAGGGCTTGTTCTATGAAGTAAAGTAACCGCTTCTTTTACTTTTTTGGCCCTGTCGTGTTTTGAGGAACCAAAATTTGTATAGGAGATCATCGCCATCACCGGTGTCATTCCAAACATTTTCATAGTAAAAGCAGTCATTTGTGCAATTTTAGCCAGCTCCTTAGCTGTTGGGTCAATATTTACGGAGGTATCTGATAAAAACATGGGACCTCTTTTTGTAATCATTAAATTTGTTGCAGCCACTTTATCTACGCCTTCGATTTTACCAATTACTTCAAGCATGGGTTTTAATACCGAAGGATACGATCTGGAATAGCCTGTTATCAAAGCATCTGCATCGCCGGTATTGACCATCATAGCGGCAAAATAATTGCGTTCCCGCATCCATTTTTTTGCGTCATAAAGCGTAACACCACTTCTCCTTCTGCTTTCCCAGTATTTGTTTGCATAAAAATTCCTTTTTTCATCTTCACTATCCTCTTTTGGGTCAATGATTTCAATATCTGCATCAAAATCAATTTCCTCCATCAACTCCAATATCACTTCCTTTCTTCCAAGTAAAATGGGTATCCCAATTTTTTCATCGTGAATAATCTGTGCTGCTTTTAACACATCCAAATGGTCTGCCTCGGCAAATACTACGCGTTTTGGATCTGTCTTTGCACGATTAACCAGCAATCTTACTATCTTATTGTCTGAGCCCATACGCTCATACAACTCATCTTCATATTTTTGCCAATCTACAATGGGCTCTTTGGCCACACCACTTTCCATTGCTGCGCGAGCCACTGCAGGAGGGACTTTTGCAATAAGACGGGGATCAAAGGGTTTTGGGATGATATAGTCCCTGCCAAAATTAAGCTTGGTTTCGCCATAAGCAATATTCACCTGCTCAGGCACCGGTTCTTTAGCCAGTTCAGCTAAGGCTAAAACAGCCGCTTTTTTCATTTCTTCATTAATCTTTGAAGCTCTCACATCCAGAGCCCCTCTAAAAATATAAGGAAACCCAAGTACATTATTCACCTGGTTGGGGTGGTCTGACCGTCCTGTAGCCATAATAATATCCTCACGGGTTTTGATGGCGAGATCATATTCAATTTCAGGATTGGGGTTTGCCATCGCAAAAACGATGGGGTTTTTGTTCATCGATTTGAGCATTGCAGGCGTCACAATATCCCTCACAGAAAGCCCTACAAATACATCCGCTTTTTTAAGGGCTTCCTCGAGTGTGTCAATTTTTCTTGAGGTAGCAAACTCTCCTTTTTCGACACTTAGATTGGGATGGTCTTTTCTAATGACGCCCTTACTGTCCAGCATCACAATATTTTCCCGCTTAGCGCCAAAAGCTTTGTAAAGTCGTGTACACGAAACAGCCGCGGCACCTGCCCCACTGATGACTATTTTTACTTTGTTGATTTTTTTATTTGCGAGTTCCAGCGCATTGATTAAAGCAGCTGCCGAAATAATCGCCGTACCGTGCTGGTCGTCGTGCATTACAGGAATGTCGAGTTCTTCTTTGAGGCGGCGTTCAATTTCAAAGGCTTCAGGGGCTTTGATATCCTCTAGATTGATACCTCCAAAAGTAGGGGCAATGTTTTTTACGGTTTGGACAAAGGCTTCGACATCTTCTGTATCCACTTCAATATCAAAGACATCGATATCTGCGAAAATTTTAAAGAGCAGCCCTTTGCCTTCCATCACCGGTTTTGAAGCTTCCGGGCCAATATTTCCCAGGCCTAAAACAGCGGTTCCATTTGAAATAACGGCGACAAGATTTCCTTTAGTAGTGTATTTATAGACGTTGTTTTTGTCTTTGGCAATCTCAAGACAAGGTTCTGCCACACCGGGCGAATAAGCCAGTGACAAGTCACGCTGACTTGCATATTTCTTAGTGGGTACTACCTGTATTTTGCCGGGTTTTGGCTTGGCATGATAAACTAATGCTTCTCTTCTTCTGCTTTCTTTACTCATTGGTTAGTAGTTTGTCTGACTAGCAAAGGTAAGTTTATCCCCGAAATTTGGAAAATTTAATTGTTAATGTTTTAAGGGGTAGTTTGTTCTGTTCTGACAGTTTTTTAAAATCTGAAAAGTCTTAAATGACTTAATCTTTTAAAAACCCAATATTCCTCTGTAAACCCTCAAACTTAGTGCGTTTTACTGCCGACTTTTGAAATACTTTTTGAAACACGTCGCGGGTGATTTCTTCCCAATCTTTTTTGGTCATGGAAAGCAGTTCGGGCTTGGGGTTGAACAGTGGCTCGTTGTGTGGTTTTGAAAAGCGGTTCCAGGGACATACATCCTGGCAGATGTCACAGCCAAAAACCCAATCGTCAAATTGGCCTTTTACATCGTTTGGGATTTCGTTTTTTAATTCGATTGTAAAGTAAGAAATGCATTTACTTCCGTCCACAACATAAGGTTCAACGATGGCTTGGGTGGGACAGGCATCGATGCAGGCTGTGCAAGTGCCGCAGTGGTCAGTCACGGGGGTGTCATACTCCAGTTCCAGGTCGAGCATGAGTTCTGCAATAAAATAAAACGAGCCCACTTGTTGTGTGAGCAAGTTACTGTGTTTGCCAATCCAGCCGAGTCCGCTTTTAGCAGCCCAGGCTTTATCGAGCACAGGTGCCGAGTCCACAAATGCCCTGCCATCCACTTCGCCTATTTCCGCTTCTATGAAATGCAACAACTGTTTTAATTTGTCTTTAATGACAAAGTGGTAATCAGTGCCATAGGCATATTTAGAAATTTTATAGGTCTCGTCGGTTTGGGATTCTTTTGGATAATAATTGAGTAAGAGCGAAATGACACTCTTGGCTCCGGGTACTAGTTTTGTGGGGTCGAGGCGTTTGTCAAAGTGGTTTTCCATATACCGCATCTCACCGTGCATGTTTTGGTTGAGCCATTTTTCAAGGCGGGGTGCTTCTTCTTCCAAAAAACCGGCTTTACTGATGCCACAAGACAAGAAACCGAGGCGATTGGCTTCCGTTTTAATGAGTTGGGTGGTTTTATTTTTTGAGAGCAAAATAGTTTTTTAGTGTTTTCCCGCAGATTTCGCAGATTTTCGCAGATTTTAATTTTAAATCGAAATGAATATTAGAACAGCCCCCCTTGTGTGGGGCCTTTTAATTTGCCTAAGTGTTTGTATGCTGCTTCTGTGACTTCGCGTCCTCTGGGTGTGCGCATGATAAACCCTTGCTGGATGAGGAAGGGTTCATAGACTTCTTCAATGGTTTCGGCGCTTTCGCTTACAGCGGTTGCCAAGGTGGTGATTCCCACGGGACCGCCTTTGAATTTATCTATGATGGTGGTGAGAATTTTATTGTCCATTTCGTCCAGACCAAAGGCATCTACATTTAAGGCCTCCAAGGCATATTTTGCAATTTTGATATCAATGGCGCCATCGCCTTTTATTTGCGCAAAGTCTCTTACACGCCGAAGGAGTGCATTTGCGATACGCGGTGTACCACGGCTGCGTCCTGCGATTTCAATGGCGGCTTCCATGCCAATTTTTACTTTGAGGATATCTGCACTGCGTTGCACGATGGTGGTTAAGAGTTCTGTGTTGTAATATTGCAGTCTTGAGGCAATTCCAAAACGGGCACGCATAGGCGCAGTGAGCAAACCGGAGCGTGTGGTGGCGCCTACAAGGGTAAACGGGTTGAGATGAATCTGAACGGTGCGCGCATTGGGACCGCTTTCAATCATAATATCAATTTTATAATCCTCCATAGCCGAATAGAGGTATTCTTCAACAATGGGGCTCAAGCGGTGGATTTCGTCAATAAACAAGACATCTCTTTCTTCCAAATTGGTTAGCAAACCGGCAAGATCACCGGGTTTATCCAGCACAGGTCCTGAGGTGATTTTTAGGCCCACTTCGAGTTCGTTAGCCAATATATGCGCAAGTGTGGTTTTCCCCAATCCCGGGGGCCCATGAAAAAGGGTGTGATCGAGTGCTTCTCCCCTAAGGTTTGCAGCTTGGACAAATATTTTCAGGTTTTCCAATACTTGATCCTGACCGGTAAAATCATCAAAGGAAAGCGGTCTTAATTTGCGTTCTATATCGAGTTCTTCGGGCGTGAAGTTTTCACCTGTTGGGTCTAAATTTTCGTTCATAAAAACAAAGATAACGAAATTGTAGTGAGTATTTAGATTGCATCTTTTAAATAAAGAAACCACGCTTCCCCAAACGTGGTTTTCTTTGCTAATTAAAATAAAATAAGATTTTTAACTCATTTACACTACAAATGTAACAACGCTTTTTTGAATTACCACAATCAAAAATGCTTCAAACAACATATATAACATAAAGGTAAACTCAAGGGAATAGTTAGGTAACAAAAAGACCCATTCGCTATAAATATCCTTTTGTTTTTATAAATTTATTCCCTTAACTATCAACAATAATCATGGAAAGACGCACATTTATAAAAGCCGGAGCTTTTGCCGGTTTTGGCTCACTTGTAATGCCAAACACACTTGCAGCAAGTTTATTGACAAAACCATCCAACAAAGTAAGACTTGGATTTATCGCCGTGGGTTTGAGAGGGCAATCTCTTATCAAAGAAATGCTCAAACGCAACGATGTTGAATTGATTGCTTTTGCAGATCCAGATCCCCAAATGATGAAGTTGGCTCAAAACTTACTGTTAGAAAAAGGACTTCCAAAAGCTGTTGAATATGGAAATGGCAATTATGATTTTAGAAACCTACTAATGCGAAGTGATATTGATGCCGTGATTATTGCCTCACCCTGGGAGTGGCACAAAATTCAGGGTGTGGAAGCTATGCGCGCCGGGAAAATTGTGGGAATGGAAGTGGCAGGCGCCATCAATCTCGGGGAATGCTGGGAATATGTTAAGACCTATGAGGAAACGAAAACTCCCATTATGGTTTTGGAAAATGTGTGTTACAGAAGAGATGTCATGGCGATTCTCAATATGGTGAGAAAAGGATATTTTGGCGAACTTGTTCACGCACAAGGGGGTTACTTGCATGATTTAAGAGGAGTTTTATTCAATGATGGCGTGACACCTTATAATTCAGGGGTGCTATTTGGCGAAAAAGCATATAGCGAAGCCAAATGGAGAACCAATCACTACCTTAATAGAAATGGCGAGCTCTATCCCACTCATGGGCTGGGACCTGTGGGAGTGTATCTCAACGTAAACAGAGGAAACCGTTTAGTGCGATTGTCTTCATTTGCTACCAAAGCCGTTGGCCTGAATCATTATGTTAAGAATCATCCCAAAGGCGGAGCCAATCATCCCAATGCTTCAGTGGACTTCAAACAGGGCGATGTGGTAACAACCCAAATTGCTTGTGCAAATGGTGAAACAATTTTACTCACCCATGACACGAGTTTGCAACGCCCATACAACCTTGGCTTTAAACTTCAAGGCACAGACGGAATATGGCAGGATTTTGGTTGGGGTGAATTTGACCAGGGATTTATTTATTTTGAAAGTAAAATGGAAAAATCCCATCGCTGGGACTCCACTCAAGACTGGATGGAAAACTATGACCATCCTTTATGGAAAAAATTCTCTGAAGACGCTAAAAACTCCGGACATGGTGGAATGGATTTCTTATTATGCAACAGCTTTATAGAATGTATAAAACAAAATATTGAATTTCCTTTGGATGTCTATGACCTGGCCACCTGGTATGCCATCACACCCCTAAGTGAAACTTCAATAAAAAACGATGGCGCTGTTCAGGAAATACCCGATTTTACTCAAGGAAAGTGGAAAGAGCGCACCCCGGTATTTGGTTTTGATGACTCCCACTAAAAACTACCCAAACCAATTTAATATAAAAACCCCGCTTCTATGAAATAAAAGCGGGGTTTTTAAAGATAGAGCCATTTGCTTTAGTGACTCATTTCTTCTTCGTTATCCTGAAGTGGTATGTTTTGTGGTACATAATCTTGTCCAGCGATCACATAATCATCACCCGCTTTATTAAGTTTACTGTAGTCATAAGACCAACGGTAAACGTGAGGTATCGCTCCGGGCCAGTTTCCGTGTATATGCTTTACAGGAGCTGTCCATTCTAATGTATTTGATTTCCACGGATTTTGTGGCGCTTTTTTTCCGTAGAAAATAGAAGCTATAAAATTATATAAAAACACAAGTTGAACCGCAGCGGTTATAATTGCAAAGATGGTGATAACCACATTGATATTTGCAAGATCATCAAAATAAGGGAATGCTGTATTGGTATAATACCTTCTTGGAAGTCCTGCCATACCTATAAAGTGCATGGGAAAGAAGATTCCGTAAGCACCAATGACGGTCACCCAGAAGTGAATATAGCCTAAGTTTTTATTCATCATTCTGCCAAACATCCTTGGGAACCAGTGATATACTCCGGCAAACAATCCATAGAGTGCAGAAATACCCATTACCAGGTGAAAGTGAGCTACCACAAAATAGGTGTCGTGAACATTTATATCCAACGCACTATCTCCCAGAATGATTCCTGTGAGACCACCGGATATGAATGTAGAGACCAATCCAATGGAAAACAACATGGCAGGGTTGAGCTGCAAATTCCCTTTCCAGAGTGTGGTGATGTAATTAAATGCTTTTACAGCAGAAGGAATCGCAATCAATAAGGTAGTAAATGTAAATACTGAACCAAGAAATGGATTCATACCTGAAACAAACATATGGTGACCCCAAACAATCGTAGATAAAAAGGCAATTGCTAAAATGGAAGCGACCATCGCCCTGTAACCAAAAATGGGTTTTCGGGAGTTTGTTGCTATAATTTCTGATGTGATACCCAGTGCAGGTAATAAAACAATATACACTTCAGGGTGTCCTAAAAACCAAAACAAGTGTTCAAACAATACCGGTGATCCTCCTTGATTATGTAATACTTCACCCGCAATATAAATATCTGAAAGGAAAAATGAAGTGCCAAAACTTCTATCCATTATCAACATCAACGCTGCTGAAAATAAAACCGGGAAAGAAACCACACCAATAATTGCAGTCACAAAAAATGCCCAGATGGTTAATGGAAGTCGGGTCATAGACATTCCTTTAGTTCGTAAGTTGATTACCGTAACTATATAATTTAGTGAACCTAAAAGAGAGGAAGCAATGAATATTGCCATAGAAACCAGCCAAAGCGTCATTCCTGCTCCTGAGCCCGGCATCGCTTGTGGCAATGCACTGAGTGGAGGATAAATAGTCCATCCGGCGGCGGCAGGTCCTGCTTCTACAAACAACGACATAATCATAATCACACTGGAAAGAAAAAACAACCAGTAAGAAACCATATTTAAAAATCCGGAAGCCATATCCCGAGCACCTATTTGCAATGGAATCAAAAGGTTACTAAAGGTTCCGCTCAATCCGGCTGTTAATACAAAGAATACCATTATGGTACCGTGTATAGTAACCAATGCGAGATATACATTGGGATCCATAATTCCATCTGCTCCCCATTTTCCTAAAAAGATTTCATAAACTGTAAACTGTTTATCTGGCCAGGCAAGTTGCAAACGGAATAAGATAGACATTGCAATTCCAATAATTCCCATAAACAATCCTGTAATAAGATATTGCTTGGAAATCATTTTATGGTCAATACTAAAAATGTATTTCGTAATGAATGTATCTTTGTGATGATGCCCGTGATCGTCGTGATGATCTGCTGTATGGTTGTGTGCTTCTGTTGACATATCTTAAATGGTATTCTTTAAAATTAGGGGTTTAGTGTTTCTCCAAAAGTTGTTTGCTCTGCCATCCAGGTATCAAATTCTTCTTGAGAGACTACAATAATATTCATTTGCATATTGTAATGTGATGCACCACAAATCTTGTTACATAGCAATAAGTAATCAAATTCATAAGGATCTAAAGTTTCTTCACCTCTTGCGGCTAGCTCCACATTTTTATCATTTCTTAGTTGATTGATATTTTCAACTTTTGCGATTATTTCAGGGTTTTGACGCATTTCAGCTGTGGTGATTGTTGGCGTAAAAGCAAACTGAGTAATCATTCCGGGCACCGTGTTCATTTGAGCTCTAAAGTGAGGCATATAAGCTGAGTGCAAGACGTCCTGAGAACGCATCTTGAAAAGCACCTTTCTACCCACTGGGAGTCGCAATTCTCTTGTTACTACATCATCCATACTGTTTGGATCTGATGCATCTATACCTATAGTATTGATCCCCTCAACGAATCGAACATTAGCTTCTCCAAGGGTATTATCCTCACCGGAGTAGCGTGCTTCCCACGTAAATTGTTTTGCGTAGAGTTCAACAACAAGTGTATCTTCATCCTCTGTGACATTCATAATGTCTGTCCAAGTGAAAAGTCCATAGATAATTAGTGCTGCTAGTACAATAACAGGAATAATCGTCCAGATAAATTCCAATTTGTCATTATCTGCAAAAAAGACGGCTTTTTGATCTTTTTTACCGTGGTATTTAAATGCAAAATAGTGGAGTAAAAATTGTGTGATAACCAAAACAAACATGATGATTACCATGGAGATAAGCATCAATAAGTCAATGTCCTTTCCATGCTCAGAAGCGGCTTCGGGTAAAAGAACACGTGTCCATTCCCAGAATCCATAAATTAAAAACACATAGAAAAAAACTAAAAACCAAAGCATCAACTTGCCGTTGAAACGATTGTCTTTGTCATTTGCTACTTGTGAATCATCACCTTTTTTGATTTGAGACAATTGAAAAATACCTTTCATCTGCCAAACTGCTACAGCAAAAAGTACTAAAACGGCTATTATTAAAAATCCTGTCATTTTTATTCGGGTTCTTTACAGTTCTAAATTAATAATGAAAATGTTTGCTTTCTTCCAAAAAGGGGCTTCCTTTAGCAAGCAATGGTGCTTTTGTAAGGCTACTGAAAACGATATAAGTAAACAAGCCAAAAAAGAATAGCATCGCTCCAATTTCAGGAATCCCAATGTACCAGGAAGCTCCAACGGTTCCGGGCATTACCATTACATATACATCAATATAGTGTCCCACAAGGATAATAATTCCTGTGCCGATCACCAACCAGTTTACGCGTTTAAAGTCACTATTCATTAAGAGTAATAATGGGAAAACAAAATTAAGCGCTACCATTCCAAAGAAAAGCAGGTTATAGTCTTCTATTCGAGATACAAAATAAGTGACCTCTTCGGGGATATTTGCATACCAAATCAACATAAACTGTGAAAACCACAAGTAAGTCCAGAAGATACTAAATCCAAACATAAATTTTGCTAAATCATGTATATGACTGTTGTTTACATATTCTAAATATCCCTGTGATTTTAAAAATACTGTAACCATTGCAATCACGGTAATTGCAGAAACAAGCATACCGGCTAGTACATACCAGCCAAATAACGTACTGAACCAGTGTGGGTCAAAGCCCATTATCCAGTCCCAAGACATCATTGATTCTGTTACGATAAAGAATACTAAGAAAGCCGCTGAAATTTTAATATTCTTTTTAAACCAGTGGGTTCCGCCCACTTCATCTTGTTTTAAAGTATATTTTCTTGAGAAATATCTGTAAAGATTCCATCCGGCTAAATAGATAGCGGCTCTTATTAAAAATCCCGGGGTATTTAACCAGGCTGCTTTTCCGGCTACGAGGTAGTCATACTTTTCACTTTCGGGATTAAAAAGTTCAGGATCCATCCAGTGAAAGATATGGTTTATTCCAAATACAGACAATGCTAGCAATAAAAACATAATGATTGAACCGGGTAATAAATAACCCGTTATTCCTTCCATGACTCGAAACAACACAGGAGACCAACCGGCTTGTGAAACATGTTGAATAGCATAAAAGGCAAGTGCTCCCAAAGCTATCATAAAAAAGAAAAATGCAGCAACATAAATTGCAGACCAAGGTCTGTTCTGCAATTGGTGATAAAGGTGGTACACATGCTCTTCATCATGGTGAACATCCTCTGCGTGAGCTGAAGAATCCCCATGGTGTGCTTCTTGATTTGCCAGCATTTCTTTCACCTCTTCTTTTGAACCGGGTGCATTCATTAAACCAACAACCATTCCAAGGGCACCAACGACCATAAAGATGATTGCAAAAAGTTTTAATTTGTTAGGTAGCGTGTACATATCTTTAACTATGTCTTTAATTGTACTGTTATTCTTCTATTTGTTCATTTTCTGAAGCGGTTACCTCTTCTTGCGCAGTAGCTGCTTCAGCTTCAGAAACCGGAACCAGCTTTTGTGTTCCTTCAAGTTCAGCCTTGAGATTTAGAACGTGCATGGTTATTTGCCAGCGCTCTTCAGGAGTTGTTTGAGGTGTAAATGCACCCATAGCATTGAGTCCATACATTTGAACATGATAAATTCCTCCTTCATTGATAACTCTTCCGGGATCTGCATAACTTGGAATTCCCAAAAACTTTTCTCTTTGTGCTAAAATTCCCTTGCCATCTCCTTTATCTCCGTGACATACGGCACAAAAATATCCATATAGCTCTTTGCCGGCAGCCAAATTTTCTTCAGTTACAGGAAGTGGGTTCTTTAATTCGGCTTTGGCCCGTTCCCTGTCTTCGTTAGTATCCTCAAAATCATAAGGTGTATGCCCTCTTGGCACAGAACCTTGCGCAGGCAATCTGGATGACTGTCCATTCAAAAACAGTTCCCCTTCACTGTATGCCTCATAGCCAACAGATTCATACATATTTGGCATAAACTGGTAGTTTGGACTCCTGTTGTCTGAACAGGATGTCAAACTCAAAAAAATTGAAAAAACGAATATATAAACTATGTTTTTCATAGGAATTATTCTTGCTTATCTACTAAATTAACTTCTACGGCTCCTGTGTCTTGAAGAAATTTTGAAAGTTCTTCAACAGAGTGATTTTCTACATCGATTTCCATTAAAAAGTGGTCATCTGTGGTTCTTACATCGGGGTTTTCTGCTTGTTTAAATGGCCAAAGTTTACTTCTTAAATAGAAGGTGATCACCATTAAGTGAGCCGCAAAAAACACCGTTAATTCAAACATTACAGGTACAAATGCCGGCATGTTTTGAATATAACTAAAACTGGGTTTTCCTCCAATGTCCTGAGGCCAATCTTCAATCATAATATAATTCATCATCACGATTGAAACGGCAAGACCCACAACACCATACATAAAAGAGGTAATTGCAAGACGGGTGGGCGCAAGTCCCATGGCCTTATCGAGCCCGTGAACCGGAAAAGGAGTATATATTTCACCGATGTGGTAGTGTGCCTTTCGAGTATCCTTTACCGCTTGCATAAGCACATCATCGTCTGTATATAGTGCGTGAATAACTTTTGATGCCATGGCTATTCTTTGTTTTTAGTGTTGTCTTTAACAATTACAGTAGAATGATCAACATCATCCCCATGTTTTGCTCTCAAATTTTTATACGTTGCCCCGGAAGATTTTAAAATTGATTTTACTTCCGCCTGAGCGATTACAGGGAAACTTCTTGAATACAATAAAAAGAGTACAAAGAAGAAACCTATCGTGCCAATAAATATTCCTATATCAACAAATGTGGGCGAGAACATCGTCCATGATGAAGGCAAGTAATCTCTGTGAAGTGATGTTACAATAATAACAAAACGTTCAAACCACATTCCAATGTTTACAACAATAGAGATGATAAACGAGAACATGATACTGGTACGCAGTTTTTTAAACCACATAAACTGTGGTGAAAACACATTACACGTCATCATTGCCCAGTATGCCCACCAATAAGGTCCTGTTGCTCTGTTTAAAAAGGCATATTGTTCATATTCCACCCCTGAATACCAAGCGATGAATAATTCCGTAATATAAGCGACCCCCACAATGGAACCCGTAATCATAATAACGATGTTCATCAATTCAATATGCTGAATAGTGATATAATCTTCCAGATTTGAAACCTTTCTCATGATAATGAGAAGCGTGTTTACCATCGCAAAACCGGAAAATACCGCTCCGGCAACAAAATATGGAGGGAAAATCGTGGTGTGCCATCCCGGTATCACCGAAGTAGCAAAGTCAAAAGATACAATGGTGTGCACTGAAAGTACAAGCGGTGTTGCTAAACCGGCTAAAACCAATGAAACCTCTTCAAAGCGTTGCCAGTCTTTGGCTCTTCCACTCCATCCAAAAGAAATAATACTGTAAATTCGTTTTGTAAAGGGTGTAATGGCTCTGTCTCTAATCATTGCAAAATCGGGCAATAATCCTGTCCACCAGAAAACAAGTGATACAGATAAATAAGTAGAAATTGCAAACACGTCCCAGAGTAGTGGTGAGTTAAAGTTTACCCATAAAGAACCAAACTGGTTTGGAATGGGTACCACCCAATAAGCCAACCAGGGGCGACCCATGTGGATTAACGGGAACAAACCCGCCTGCATTACAGAGAAAATGGTCATCGCTTCTGCTGAGCGGTTAATAGCCATCCTCCATTTTTGGCGAAAGAGTAAAAGCACCGCAGAAATCAATGTTCCGGCGTGACCGATACCTACCCACCATACAAAGTTTGTAATATCCCACGCCCAGCCCACGGTTTTATTTAAACCCCAAACTCCAATTCCTGTTGAAATGGTATAGACGATACAGCCCACCCCCCAAAGGAATGCGACTAAGGCGATAGAAAAAACTATCCACCAAGATTTATTAGCTCTACCTTCAACGGGTCTTGCTACATCAACAGTAACATCGTGATAGGTTTTTTCTCCTAAAACTAATGGCCTTCTTATAGGTGCTTCGTAATGAGACATATCCTTTATTAAATGTTTCTAAATTATACTTCTTCTGTATTTCTTACTTTCACTTGATACATCACATTGGGTTTTGTACCTAAGTACTCAATCAAGTGGTATCTTCTTTTGTCATTATATTTCTCGGCAATGAGTGACTCCTCATCATTCACATCACCAAAAACCATAGCTCCACTATCACAAGCTGCCGAACAAGCGGTTTGGAATTCTCCATCCTTAATTTGTCTTCCGTCTTTCTTGGCTTCCAAAATGGTTAATTGTGTTTTTTGGATGCAGAATGAACATTTTTCCATCACACCTCTGGAACGCACTGTTACATCAGGATTGACAACCATTCTTCCTAAATCGTTGTTCATGTGGTAGTCAAACTCATCATTTTGGCTGTATAAGAACCAGTTGAAACGGCGCACTTTGTATGGACAGTTGTTTGCACAGTATCTAGTACCCACACAACGGTTATAAGCCATTTGATTTTGACCTTGACGACCATGTGATGTTGCTGCTACCGGACAAACCGTCTCACAAGGAGCATGATTACAGTGTTGACACATTACAGGTTGAAAAGCAACCTGTGGATTTTCAGAAGGATTTTCAAGTTCGCCAAACTGACTTAAAGATTCACCCAAGCCTGAAATCGCATTTTTCTTATCGGCATCATCAAGGATTGTATCTTCTGATGAATAATATCTATCAATACGCAACCAGTGCATATCCCTGCTGCGTCTCACTTCGGTTTTACCAACTACCGGAACATTGTTTTCGGCGTGACAAGCTATTACACAAGCACCACAACCTGTACAGGCGTTTAAATCGATAGAGAGCTTAAAGTGATGACCAATAGAACGATCAAATGCTTCCCATAAATCAACTTCCGGAGAGTCAACGGGCGTATTAATATGATTTAATGCCACCATTGGCATCGGATTCCATTTTTTATAATCAACTGTGTTGAATACCTCAAGAGTGGTTTCTCTAATGATGTCTCTACCCATCATTGTGTTGTGCAACTGAACACAAGCAAACTCGTGTTCGCCACTTGCTTTTTCAAGTGATACACGTTGTACACCATTAAAGTTGTTATATAATGAGTAGGCATTTACTCCCACTTGCATTTCCTTTTGAATGTTGTGTGTTTTTCCAAAACCAAACGAAAGTCCCACAGTTCCTCTAGCTTGTCCCGGCTGAATAATCACTGGAACATTTTCTAAAGTTTGGCCATTGGCAGTAATGTTAACATAGCTTCCGTTGAGAGCTCCTGTTGCCACATGCCAGTTTTTTAGTCCAATTGCTTCTGCATCTGCAGCAGAAATCGTCATATAGTTATCCCAGGAAACTCTTGAAATAGGATCGGGAAATTCTTGCAACCACGGGTTGTTGGCATTTTGACCATCACCCATATTCGTTTTGGTATAGAAAATCAAGTCAAAATCACCTTCAGATAAGGAAGAATTTGACAAGGCACCTTCAGAAGAAGCACTTACCATAGTTCCGGAAACTGATGCATTTTCATCAGCTACATCCGCATTGCTTTCAAAAACACCATCGTGTAGAGCCTGGTTCCAGGATTTAGATCCGAGTAAAGGTTCTGTTGTTT
>JANSXN010000044.1 GCA_024742935.1 Flavobacteriaceae bacterium | reverse complement strand
TTATGCTATTGGGGGAATCTCCGGTTGTCACATCAATCCTGCGATTACCATTTCGATGCTCGTCGCCGGCAAGATTGACTTAAAGGATGCACTGGCATACATTGTTGCTCAATTGATTGGTGCTGCATTGGCGGCTTTTGTATTGATGCAAATCTTAAGCGGGCAATCCGGTTTTGAGATGGGTGAATATGCATTGGGTTCTAATGGATGGGGTGAAAATTATCAAAACAACTTTAATGTGACGGCTGCATTTATCACCGAAGCGGTGCTTACCTTTTTGTTTTTGTTTGTCATTTTTGCAACCACATCAAAATGGGGAAACAGCACGATGGCGGGATTGGCAATTGGTTTGACTTTGGTATTAATTCACCTGGTTGCAATTCCCATTACGGGAACTTCTGTGAATCCGGCACGTAGTTTTGGTCCAGCTGTTTTTGCCGGTGGTGCAGCTCTTTCACAACTTTGGTTATTTATTGTAGCTCCGCTCGTGGGTGGTATAGTGGCTGCTTTGTTTTGGAAGGTGGTTGAGAAGTAATATATTTATTTGTTAAAAAACTGCCGACTTCTTATTAAGAGTCGGCAGTTGTATTTTTAAAAAAGTAAAGTTACTTCTAGTTCTTCTTAAGCTTCTTTTTAACTTCCACTTCCTGGAATCCTTCAATGATATCTCCTTCAACCAGATCGTTGTAGTTGTTGATTTGAATACCACAGTCATAGCCTTTAGCTACTTCCTTCACGTCGTCTTTGAAACGTTTTAGCGAGGCAAGGGTGCCTGTGTGAATCACAACACCTTCACGAATGAGTCGTATGCCTGTGTTTCTGATGATTTTTCCACTGGTTACCATACAACCGGCGATGGTTCCAATTTTTGAAATTTTGAAGGTTTCTCTCACCTCTGCGGTTCCGGTGATTTCTTCTTTCATTTCCGGCGAAAGCATTCCTTCCATAGCATCTTTCAAATCATTGATAGCATCATAGATGATGGAGTACAGTCTGATGTCGATTTCTTCCTTATCTGCTATTTGCCTTGCATTGCCCATCGGTCTTACATTAAAACCAATAATCACTGCATCAGAAGCAGAGGCCAGAAGCACATCACTTTCTGTGATGGGACCCACAGCCCTGTGAATGATGTTGATTTGTATTTCTTCTGTGGACAATTTCTGGAAGGAGTCTGTCAATGCTTCTACAGAGCCATCAACATCTGCTTTGAGAATGATGTTCAGTTCTTTGAAATCACCCAGAGCGATACGTCTTCCAATTTCGTCAAGTGTTATGTGACGCTGTGTTCTTACTGATTGTTCTCTCTGTAGTTGTGTGCGTTTTGTAGCAATTGCTTTGGCTTCTCTTTCATCTTCATACACAGCAAATTTATCACCGGCTTGGGGTGCACCATCGAGTCCAAGAATGGAAACGGGAGTTGCTGGTCCGGCTACTTTAATATTGTGACCGCGCTCATCGTGCATGGCTTTTACTTTTCCGCTGTGCTGTCCTGCCAATACATAATCGCCCACTTTTAAGCTTCCTGTCTGCACTAGTATGGTAGAAACATAACCTCTTCCTTTGTCTAGAAAAGCTTCAACAACAGTTCCCATTGCCTGCTTGTTTGGATTTGCTTTTAGTTCTAATAATTCGGCTTCAAGCAGTACTTTTTCAAGGAGTTCATTAACTCCCTGTCCTGTTTTTGCAGAGATGTCGTGTGACTGAATTTTTCCACCCCAGTCTTCAACAAGCAAGTTCATTCCTGCGAGTTTTTCTTTGATTTTTTCGGGGTTTGCCTCAGGTCTGTCAATTTTATTAATTGCAAACACAATGGGCACACCGGCTGCCTGAGCGTGCGAAATGGCTTCTTTGGTTTGCGGCATCACATCGTCATCTGCAGCCACCACAATGATGGCAAGGTCTGTCACTTTTGCTCCTCTGGCACGCATTGCTGTAAAGGCCTCGTGACCGGGAGTATCAAGAAAGGTGATTTTTTGACCGTTTTCAAGTTGTACTGCATACGCACCAATGTGCTGTGTGATTCCACCGGATTCACCGGCAATCACATTTTCCTGACGAATGTGATCCAGTAAAGAGGTTTTACCGTGGTCAACGTGACCCATGACTGTTACAATGGGTGCCCTTGGCTCCAGGTTCTCGGGGTTTTCTTCTTCGACTTGTACGGTTTCATCAGAATCTGCTGTGACAAATTTTATTTCAAAACCAAATTCATCTGCTACAATAGAGAGTGTTTCAGCGTCAAGGCGCTGGTTCATGGTTACCATTAGTCCTAATGACATACAGGCTGAAATAACATTTGTGACCGGCACATTCATAAGGGTTGCCAGTTCACTCACTGTTACAAATTCAGTAACCTGAATGACTTTGCTTTGTGAGTCTTGTTGAGCTTGCTCGTCTTCGGTTTTTTGACGGTGGGTATCCCGTTTGTCTCTTCGGTATTTTGCTCCTTTTCCTTTTGAAGATTTTCCCTGAAGTTTTTCAAGGGTTTCCTTTATTTGTTTTTGTACATCTTCTTCGCTGGGTTCTTCTTTGTGTGTCACCTGGCGACCTCTTCCCTTGTTTGCACGGCTTCTATCTGAAGTTGCACCTTGTGAGGGCGTTCCTTTGCCGGGCTCTTTACTGATTCTTTTGCGTTTTCCTTTATTGTCCTTTGAAGCAGCTGAAACGGTAGGTTTTGCTTTTTCAGGTTTCTTCTTTGCCTTCTTAAATTGTTCCAGGTCAATTGTTTTTCCTGTAAAATTTGGCCCGTCAAGTTTTGTATATTTTGTTTCGGTTAAAGAAGATTCTTCTTTTTCAGGCTGTTCCTCTTTTACCGGTTCTGATTCTTTTATAGTTTCTTTTGCTACGGACTCTTCTTTGACTTCCGTTTTTGGTGCTTCTTTTTCTTTTGGAGGAGTTTCCTCTTTTGGTTTTTCTGCTTTTGGTTTTTCTTCAACCTTTGGCTCCTCTTCTTTTTTGGGTTCTTCTTTTTTGGGATTGAGGTCAATTTTACCTACAGTTTTTGGACCGTCAAGTTTTGTTTGCGCTTTGATGACTTCTTTCTCTCTGGCTTCTGTAGCTTTTTGCTTTTCTTCCAGTTCTTTTTCTCTGGCAACTCTGAGTTCTTCCTTTTCTTTTCTTTTTTCCTCCCCCACTTCTTTTGAGGCCACCTTTTTTGATTTGTCTGTTTGAAATTCATCAAATAGTATTTGATAGACTTCTTCAGAAATCTTTGTGGTAGGACGGGCTTCTATCTCGTGACCTTTGGTTTTTAAAAATTCCATAGCACGATCCAGCGAGATGTTGAATTCCCGTAATACCTTGTTTAACCTCATTGTGTTTACTTCACCCATAAAGTATGTTCCTTTTTTTTATTTAGTGCAACTATTTGGTTGTTGCATTTTATTCAAATTCTTCTTTTAAAATATTAATAACGTCTCGTATCGTTTCCTCCTCAAGGTCTGTGCGTTTTACTAAGTCATCTATATCGTGTTCTAAGATTTGTTTTGCGGTATCGAGACCTATTCTTGAAAACTCTTCAATAATCCAAGGTTCGATTTCATCAGAAAACTCACTTAATTCAACATCCTCCTCTTGTTCAACGCCTTCTCTTATCACATCAATTTCATAACCGGTAAGCTGTCCGGCTAGTCTGATGTTGTGACCTCCTCGACCAATGGCTTTGGAAACTTCCTCAAGTTTGAGAGTCACTTCTGCATGTTTGGTTTCATCATTGATTGAAATTGAAGTAATCTTTGCGGGACTCAATGCACGAGAAATATACAAATTTGTATTTGATGTGTAGTTAATCACATCAATATTTTCATTACCCAATTCTCTTACAATACCATGAATTCTCGATCCTTTCATCCCAACACAGGCTCCCACGGGGTCTATTCTGTCGTCATAAGAGTCAACGGCTACTTTTGCTTTTTCACCGGGGATTCTCACTACATTTTTTACGGTGATCAAGCCGTCAAAAACTTCAGGTATTTCTTGTTCAAAAAGTTTTTCAAGAAATTTATTACTGGTTCTTGACATCAATATAGTGGGCTTGTTTCCTTTTAACTCGACACTTTCGATAATTCCTCTCACATTATCCCCTTTTCTAAAAAAGTCTGAAGGGATTTGTTTTTCTTTTGGAAGGATGATTTCATTTCCTTCATCATCAAGAAGAATAACAGCTCTGTGTCTTATGTGATGAACTTCTGCTGTATAAAGTTCTCCTTCTAGGTCTTTAAAGTGTTTGTATATGTTTGTATTGTCGTGCTCGTGAATTTTAGAAATCAGGTTTTGGCGTAAAGCCAAAATGGCTCTTCGACCCAGATCAATCAACTTGACTTCCTCCGGCACATCTTCACCCACTTCAAAATCGGGTTCAATTTTTCTGGCATCGCTCAATGAAATTTCTTGATTTGGATCTTCTACTTCGCCATCAGGAACTACAACTCTGTTCCTCCAAATTTCTAAATCTCCTTTATCAGGGTTGATGATGATATCAAAATTGTCATCATCTCCATATTTCTTTTTCAATGTTGAACGAAACACATCTTCCAAAATCGCCATTAAGGTAACTCTGTCTATAAACTTATCATCTTTAAATTCTGAAAAAGACTCAATTAATGCGATATTTTCCATATCTGTACTTAGTTAAATATTATTTTTACTTTACATTCTTTAAGGTCATCAAAAGAAATAACTGCAGATTTTTCAACAGTCACTTTTCCTTTTCCAACCGGTTTTGGTTCTCTGGCTTTCCACTTTATTTCTATATCATTTTCTGAAATAGCTGCAAGTGTTCCCTCCAGAGAGGTTCCGTCGTTTGTTTTAATCTCCAGGATTCTTCCAATATGTTTTTTGAACTGTCTTTTATTGGTTAAGGGAGAAGTTGCTCCTGAGGAAGCAACTTCAAGCGAAAAATCAAATTCTTCCCTGTCAATATTGTGTTCAATAGCCCTGCTCACAGTGATACAATCATCTACTGCAACTCCATCGTCTCCATCAATAGTTATTTTGATATTGTTATTTGCGTCGATTTGAAAATCGATAAGGAACAAATTTGGATTGGTATCCAGTGCATCTTCCAGCAATTGCAGCACTTTTTCTTTCAACATTTTATTCTATAAAAAGAGGGGACTTTTTGTCCCCTCATCTAACACCCTGTTTTTCAATGGCGCAAATATAAGAATTAATTCTCATTAAAAAAAAGGGATGTAAATGGATTTTTTTTTGTAATTTAACTTGAAAATTAACACACCAAACTCACTTCAATGAAAAAAATTCTCGTCCCAACAGATTTCTCACCTCAAGCTGAACAAGCTTTAAAGGTCGCTGCCCAATTAGCTAAAAAACATAAAAGCGAGATTTATCTGCTCCATATGCTGGAACTTCCTTTAAATTTAGTTGATAAAGCAAAATCAGGAGGCAGCTTGCCTGAATCACTTTTTTTTATGAAACTCGCTCACAAAAGATTTAAAGAAGTCTTGAGTGCAGATTATTTAAAAGGGATAACCGTTTATGAAACTGTATTGTTTCAAGAAGCCTTTGATGGTATTATTGAAGTTGCAAACAAAAACAAAGTCGATTTAATTATAATGGGGTCTCACGGCGCCAGTGGTTTTAAAGAGATGTTTATTGGCAGCAATACAGAAAAAGTAGTGCGCACTTCCACAATTCCTGTATTAGTTATAAAAAATGAACACACAAAGTTTACTATCAAAAACTTTGTGTTTGCAACAGATTTTTCCAAAGAATGCCAAAAACCATTTAAAGAAGCTGTAAAATTTGCAGAATCTGTTAAAGCCAAAATCCATTTACTGTTCATCAATACAGCAACCAATTTCCTGACCACTACTGAAGCACAGGAAATAATGAATGATTTTATAAAAGGAATGGAGTTGACAAATTACTCCCTCAATATTTATAATGACAACTCTGTTGAAAAAGGAGTCTTAAATTATGCGCAAACCATCGATGCAGATTTGATTGGAATGGCAACACATGGCAGAAAGGGACTTTCTCATTTCTTTAATGGAAGTGTAAGTGAAGATCTGGTAAATCACGCCAGAAGACCTGTGATTACCTTTAAAATTTAAAAGTAACACCCCCATAAAAGAAAAAACCGATTGGAAAATTCCAATCGGTTTTTTTTGTTGGCTCACTAGGGCTCGAACCTAGACTCTTCTGGACCAAAACCAGACGTGTTGCCAGTTACACCATGAGCCAGTGCTTTTAGCGGTGGCAAATTTAGTACAAACTTTTTCTTCTACAAACTATTTATCAAAAAAATCCTGCTTTAAAAATAAATTCTACAATTCTGTGTTAACTATATCTAGATGCTAAATATGAAATTTATACGTAAATTCGCCACTTAAAACCTTTACCTTGATGAATAATTTCGACTTCAGAAAATGGAATCTCATCTCCGGATGGCTTGTTTTTTTTATTGCCTTAACCACATACTGGCTAACCGTTGAGCCCACAATGAGTTTCTGGGACGCAGGCGAATACATCACAACCTCCTCAAATCTGGAAGTGGGTCACCCTCCCGGAGCACCACTCTATCAAATGATTGGAGCGTTCTTTTCGCTATTTGCGTCAGACGTTTCTCAAATTGCACTTATGGTCAACCTGATGTCTGTCTTTGCAAGTGCGTTTACCATTTTATTTATGTTTTGGTCAATGACCATTATTCTTCAAAATATTATTTCTAAAAGTGAGACTTTAGATTCATCAAAAGAAATTTTAATTCTTGGAAATGCCGCTGTGGGTGCGTTGGCATTTACGTTTACTGATAGTTTTTGGTACAGTGCTGTTGAGGCTGAAGTGTATGCGATGGCTTCCTGTATTATGGCTATACTTTTTTACCTGGCGCTGCGATGGGAAAAAGAAATGAACACCCCAAGAGGAAACCGATGGGTTATTTTAATCTCCTTTGTAATTGGTCTCTCCTTTGGAGTTCACTTTATGGGCTTATTGACCATTCCGGCTATGGGGCTATTGTATTATTTTAAAAACTACAAGACCATAACAATTAAAAACTTTATTCTGGCTCATCTTGCAGTAGTTGGTATCTTACTGTTTATCTTTATGTTTATGTTACCCATGACGATGCGCTTTTTCTCTGCATCAGAACTGTTTTTTGTCAATACCATTGGACTCCCTTTTGATTCAGGTACCGTGATTGCAGGGCTGGCAATGATTGCTCTTTTTTACTTTTTATTAAAATACACCCGCAAAAAAGGTTTTTTTCAACTGAATACTTTGATGCTTTGCTTTCTTTTTATCTTCATAGGCTTTTCAAGCTGGATGATGTTGCCCATAAGAGCAAATGCAGGAACCGTCATCAATGAAAACAGACCCAGTGATGCACAGGAATTACTGGCATATTACAACAGAGAACAGTATGGCTCTCAAAGCCTCCTGTATGATGCCCAGTTTACTGAAATGTATGCCGGGTATGATAAAAACAACCCTTACAAAGATGATAAGCCCAACTATGAACGGGATGAAACTACCGGAAAATACATTATTGTCAACAATTACAAAAACGCCATCCCTAATCTTGACGATGCTCACAAGACATTCTTACCACGAATGTGGAGCTCAGAGCACGCTGCTAATTATTTCAACATCGTTGGTGGTGTTGATTTTAATGTAAAACGAGAATACCGAAGTGAAGAGGCTTTACTCAATGAAGTTGCCCTATTTAAACAGCGCTTTAGTCGTGGCGAAGTTGACAGTGAGGACTATCACAGCTTTTTGAGACAATTTAGTGATTATCTGGACATAGAAAAACCTTCCTTTAGTCAAAATGTGCGCTACCTTTTTCAATATCAGTTTGGATATATGTACTGGCGCTATTTTATGTGGAATTTCGCCGGAAGGCAAAATGACATCCAAGGTAAAAATGATATTTTTGACGGAAACTGGTTAAGTGGCATCAACTTTATTGATGAAATGAGACTGGGCCCACAAACCAACCTTCCAAGCGATTTTGAAAACAACAAAGGGCGAAATACGTATTATTTCCTTCCGCTTATTTTAGGCCTCCTGGGTATCGTTTTTCATTATGGAAAAGACAAAAGCAGTTGGTGGGTTTTGATGGTGTTCTTTCTTTTTACCGGACTTGCTTTAAAAGTGTATCTCAACGAAAGACCTTTTGAACCCCGGGAACGTGATTATGCACTCGTGGGCTCTTTTTATGTGTTTGCGATGTGGATTGGCTTTGGAGTGTATGCCCTCTTTGAAATCATTAAGAAATACATACAGCCCAAAATTGCTGTCCCCCTGGTAATTGTTGTTGGACTTCTGGCAGCACCTGTTTTACTCGCTTCTCAAAACTGGGACGACCACGACCGTTCTGATCGCTATACAGCTTTGGCAATGGCAAAGAAATACCTCGACTCTGTAGATCCCAATGGTATCATATTTACAATTGGGGACAACGATACGTTTGCCATCTGGTATGCACAAGGTATTGAAGAATACCGCAGGGATGTGAGACCCATCAACACCAGTTTATTCAATACAGACTGGTATATTGATGATATGAAAAAAGCCGCATTTGACAGTGCCCCCATTCCGTCACAACTCATACACGAGCAATACCGTTACGGCACACGGGATTATATTATAAAACACCCTCAAATTGAAGGTGACGATACACTTTCCATAAAAAGATGGATGGATTGGGTTGCCAACGATGACCCAAGATTGACGGTCGAAATGCAAAGCGGACAAAAGCTTCAAACATTTCCATCAAAAAACATTCGCATTCCGGTTGATAAAGAAGCTGTTTTGCGAAATGGCATTGTAGCAGAAAAAGATGCGCATCTTATTTTAGACTACATTGACGTCAACATAAAAAGTGATGTATTGTATAAAAACAGAATGATGATGTTTGACATCATCGCCAATAATAACTGGGAACGCCCCATTTATTTTACCGGCGGAGCCTTTAATGATGAAGAGTATTTATGGATGAAAGACTACCTCCAACTCGATGGGTTGGCTTATAAATTGGTACCCATAAAAACCCCTGTTGACAAAAGAAACCCTTTTGATATGGGTCGCATAGACAGTGAAAAAATGTATTCACTTGTTAAAAACTGGGACTGGGGAAATTCCGGAAGTTCTTCTATTTACCATGATCCTGAAACACGAAAAAATGCCATTAGCTACAGAGGCAATATAGCCCGACTTGTTGAGCAACTCATACTGGAAGACCAAATTGAAAAAGCAGAAGAGATGCTTGACCTGGCTATGGAGAATATGCCGGTTAAATACTATGGATATTACACCTTGTTGGAGCCCTTTATAACCGGCTACTTTGAAGTGAATCAAGAAGAAAAAGGAATTCAATTATATAAAGAGGTTGCTAAAACATATCAGGAAAAATTAGATTATTACGCTACATTTAATTTTACGCTGCAGCGCAATTATCTGGAAACTATTTTAATGGATGTGGAGCGATACAGAAGCTTAGTGGGCACTTTGCTTTACAGCGAAAACGAAGAGTTGCTCAAAACCGAAGCAGAAACTTTTAACGAATACCTCAAAAAATTTCAGCACTTTTATGCCAATGAAATAGAAGATGAGGTGTTTCAAGAGGACAGTCTGGAAGTTGATTTAGAAAATCCCCCTACAGATTTTCCCGATGAAGAAACACTCTTAAAGATGATAGATTCTATGGAAAGAGCAATGAACCAGGAATAAATCGTGAAAAAGTATGTAGTGAAAATTCCGTTTTTTGTGCCTTACTTTTATCCTAAAAGAGTATGGCACTTTTCCAGAACGGAAAAAACCATTTATCTAAGCTTTGATGACGGTCCCATTCCTGAAATGACTCCTTGGGTATTAAACGAACTTGAAAAACACAATGCCAAAGCTACTTTTTTTTGCATTGGTAAAAACATTGAGGAAAACCCCACTATTTTTCAACAGATTAGACAAGAAGGGCATACTGTTGGAAATCACACCTTCAATCACCTCAACGCAAATAAAGTTTCGGATAGAGAGTATATAGAAAATACCCTAAAAGCGGAACCCTATTTTGAAAAAGTCCCAAAATTATTTCGCCCCCCCTATGGCAAGCTCAACTCTAAAAAAGCAAACTTGCTTATTAATAAAGGATATAAAATTGTGATGTGGGATGTATTGAGTGCAGACTTTGACCAATCAATCACTAAGGAAGCTTGTTTAAAAAATGTAATAAACAACACCCAAGAAGGCAGCATTATCATTTTTCATGACAGTAAAAAGGCAGCAAAAAATATTCAGTATGTGTTACCAAAAGTCCTGACACACTTTTCAGAGAAAGGATATAGGTTTAAGGCAATCGCTTAAACATATTCATTAACAAGCCCAATGAGTGTGTTGGCATCCTGCTCACCGCTTTGGCGCCATTTCATCTCACCGTCTTTGTAAATCATCAAAGTGGGTAAACCCTTTATTCGAAGGGCTTCAGCCAAATCTTTGTTTTTTTCAACATCAATTTTAATGACTTTGGCTTTATCACCAAGAGCAGCCGCTACATCCCTTAAAACAGGATGCATCGCTGTGGATTGCTCATTCCAGTCTGTATAAAAATCCAACAAAACCGGAACCTGGGCACTAATTAATTCACCAAATTTTGACATAGTACAACCTCTTTAGTTATACAAATATAGTATTTATGGTGAAATGTGGTGATTTTTAGGGAATTTTTAATAATCAGTTTATTTAATATTAATGTTAAGTGAGAAAACAGTAATTGAAGTTGTTCCAGATCCAACTAAACGTTGACCCCAAATTTCAATATAATCTCCTGGCTCAAGTTCGACAGTTCCTGAAATTGAATTACTTGAAATGTCTGATGTATTGTTGACCCTCATGATTGTATTGGTTTCAACCAATGTTGTAGTACCATTTTTTTTGATAAAAAAGGCATAAAAATCGCCCACTCCACTATTTCCTCTTACTGAAAGGGCTGCATTAATTTGAAAAGTTCTTGTTCCTCTGCCGTTGTAAGTTAAACGATTGTCTTGAGGAGAGTTTGCCCTAAAAGCGTTTACAGCTGTGGTTGAGTTTGAATTTGAATTCCCTCTTAGATTAAATTCATTATTATTTGTTACGTTTTGAACAAAGCCAGTAGTAATCGTACCATTGTAATAAATATTAATCGTTGCTACATCATCAGATTCTCTTGGAATTCCCGGACAGTTAACAACCCAGTTATTATCAAAATTAAACCCGGCAAAAGACCCAGCTGTATATCTATTTACATAAGTACCGTCACCTGTAAACAAGGTACTTAAAAGTATTCCCTCCCCAACAACAGGATTGGAGCTTACATCTATCCCGGTTGCTGAAGCATCAACAGTACTAAATCCGCTTACTTTTTGTAACAAATCAAATGAACCGGTAAAAGTTTCAAAGACCCCTGTATTACCTGAGAACCATCCTTGATTGCTTAGCAAAAGGCTGTTAACATTGTTGTATGTAATTCCTGTAGTGTTACCCGAGTATTGTACAATGTTAGAGAAATAAAGTCCCAAACCTGAAATAGTACCAACACTCGCCATATTTGCAACGATTGTGTTTTGAACCAAGAGTCTTTGGCTTGTACCACCATTAATATTAAATGCTGTTCCTGTACCACTACCCGCAGTAACTCCTCCTAACAAGGTAAGGTTTCTGATACTACCTCCGGTTGATCCCGTAAAAATTGTTCCTGAAGTTCTGAGCAATCTATCTTCGTTGGCATCAAGACCTGATAAATAAGCATTATTCAAATCTATGGAATTGTTCAAAACGATGGTTCCATTTATCTCATAATACGTATTTGTATTCAAGGTAATGACACCTCCAACAGGAGCCGGAAAATCTGCTTCGCTTTTTACAAGCACAAAATTATCGCGCTTCTCCAGTGAAGAGTTTAACTTGACCCACTCATCATCATTTTCTTCAAAAAAATAAAAACCGCGTTCATCAAGATCATAAACCAACAATCCATTTGCAGGATCTGTAATGGCAAGCCGTTGTACAGTTGTCATTCTGGGTGTTAATATACCTTGTGATGTTGATGCCACATCCAGCATCGAGGATGGATCAGGACTCACAGTTCCAATGCCAACCTGAGAAAAAGAATTAAAAAAAAATAAGTTTACAAGTAAAATGAAAGCAATTTTATTGCTTAGAGGGGATTTGGGGATTAACATACAATTAGTGTTTAAATAAAAAACAATTGATTAAACTGTATTTTAAAAACACTAAGACTTTGAATTTAATTTGATTTAGGGGGCACAAATATTCCAAAAAAAAACTGAACAATCAAAATAAAACATTTAATTTCAGGTATTTATTTTTTCAAAACCCTGTTGTTTTTTATTTGATTAATAAAGTGTTGAGGGTTCTATATCGAAAATTTTGAACTTCTTTGACTTCCGTTTTGAAATAAACAACTTTCCGTTCACCCGGCAATAAATCAAAAAAGTTATTTTCAAAATGTCCTTTATTTTCTGTATATAAAAAGACGTTTTTTTGTAATACTTCACTGTAAATTTCTACTTCAAATCCATCAGCAACTTTCTTGATCTTTTGTTTTATTTCGCCGTAAGGCAATGCCAACTCTTTGGGCCTTGACAAATAAAACAATGATTTTTTGTCTTTAAAAGTTCCCACAAAGACAATTTGATTAGCTACAATAGTATAGCCTTTTATGGGAATTTGGAAATGTACTTCACTACTGTTGGACCCTACAGATATTTCCTTTGAATAACTTTGTAATTGACGACCTTTAAAATCAATAACCTCTATTTTTAAATTGCCTTCGTAATCTTTTAAATCGTCATTAACCAAATAAATTTGTAAGGTGTCGTTTTTGATTTCTGAAGCAATAAGTACATTTTCAAAACTGCGTCTTGCTTGATAATGCAGAGCTTTCCAATTCCCAAAAAAGTCGATGCTCGACCAACTCACAGCCGGCCAGCAATCGTTGAGTTGCCAATACAAACTGCCCATATTGTAAGGTCTGGCGCGACGATGTGCTTCAATGCCTTTGCCAATGCCGTAAGCTTGCAACAACTGACTCACATACACATAATCTTCAGCATTAGTAGGCATAGGAAAATCACGCTCCATATATTCTTTGATTCTTTCAAAACCAATGCGGTGCTTTTGATGGTTTTTAAAGCCGGGAGAGGTTATGTCGATTGCATCACTTTGATTGATAAACTTAATAACTTCATAACTCGGAAACCCTTGAAAACCAAATTCGCTCATAAAACGGGGCACTTTCTTTTCCAAATCCTCAAACGGATGACCATCGTGCCAAATCCACCAATCGTGGGCATCGCCTTCGGTGGTGTAACGCGCGTCACCACGCCCAAATTTTGGAGAGGTTTCCCAGTAAGCTACATCGGTTAATTGTTGAATGGTAGTTGGCAAAATACTATCAAATACCTTTAAATAATTGCTCCAGATTTCGGTCTTTTCGTCCTCACCTCTCCCGTCTTGCCAGCCCCAGCGTTGCCAGCCCTCACTGTTTTCGTTATTGCCACACCAAAGGGCTATGCTCGTGAAATTTCGCAACCGTTTTACATTGTCAACGGCTTCTTGCTGTACATTGTTTAAAAAATCTTCATCGCCCGGATACATCGCACAGGCAAACATAAAATCTTGCCAAACCAAAATCCCTTTTTCATCACATTTTTTATAAAAAATATCGTTTTCATAAATGCCACCACCCCAAACGCGCAGCATATTCATATTGGCAGCCACGGCATCATTGAGTAGTAGCTCATAATGCTGTTCAGTAACTTCACTTTGCAAACTGTTTTGCGGTATGTAATTGGCCCCTTTCATAAAAACAGCTACGCCATTCACTTTGAAGTAAAACGACTCGCCCGCTTCATCTTTTTCGGTGATGTGCTCAATGGTGCGCAACCCTTTTTTGAGTGTTTTAAAATCCAGTAAGTTGTCATTTTTCATTAACCGAATTTCAAATTCATACAAATGTGGATTGCCCAGATTGTGAGGCCACCAACGTTTGGGATTTTCAATTTCAAAAGGGAGTTTAAGTAAGTGTTCTCCTTTATCGAGTTGAAATTCGGTTTTGGATATTCGTTTTCCTGCAACTAAGATTTCCAAATTTAGGTTCGTTTTTTCCTCTAAATTGAGAGTAGTCTCGGCTTCTATTTTCGCCAATTCATCGGTCAGTGAAAGTTGTTTTAAATAAACATCTTCTATTTTAGCAATGTTCCAGCTTTCCAAAAAAACCGCGCGCCATATGCCTGCAGTATGTAATTTCGGACCCCAATCCCAGCCGTACTGAAATTGCGCTTTACGCGTAAATATTCGATTGCCTTCAGGTAGCTCATAGCCCAATTTTTTCTTTGCGGCTTCTTCAAAAATATGTGTGGGCTCAAAAATTATTTTTAAGGTGTTTTCCTCTTTTAAAAGCGATTTTACATCAACATTCCATGTTCTAAAGGCATTGTTGGCTTTTAAAATGAGGCTGTCATTCAAAAAAACCGAAGCATAGGTATCTAAACCTTCAAAGTTTAAGCTGTGATTTCCTTTTTGGAGAGTTTTCTCATCTACCGAAAAACGTGTCTGATATACCCAGAATTTTTCAGATACCCATTGCACCTCGTGCTCGTTATTCCCTACAAATGGATTGAGTATGAGTTCATGGCTAAGCAAATCTGAAAACACATTCCCGGGAACACTTGCGGGAAGCCATCGTCCATCTTCTAAATCATGAAACTCCCAATTTGTGTGTAGGTTTTGTTTTGAAACCAGATTGTCTGATTGTTTTTGACATCCTGAAACTAGAATTAAAACCATTACTAAAACTTTAAACCTCATCCTGAATTGATTTTAATATACTTTGAATAATTTCTGAATTAGATTCAAACTGCTTCCCTTCCTCAAAAAAAGTCGCACTATTCATTGCTATTTTGGGCTTTTCTGTTTTTGAAATTAAGGCTGAAGCCGAAGCGTGAATTTCTAAAAATCCGTTTTGTTTAAACAATTTTGCGTTTTCAGCATTGATACCGCCACCCGGAAGCACTATCAATCGCTTATTTGCCTTTTCTTTCAGCTGTACAAGTAAACGCAATCCATCTTCTGCTGTGGCTTGCTGTCCCGAAGTTAAAATTCGGTTGACACCAATTTCTGCAAGTTGATCAATACCCTCCATAGGGTCATTAACACAATCAAAAGCGCGATGAAAGGTGAACGGCAAAGGTGTGGACACTTCGACTAATTCTTTTGTTCTTTCAAAATCAATCGAGTTGTCAGCATTCAAAACTCCCGAAACAATTCCGGCACATCCCATTGATTTGCTTTGTCGAATATCTGCTTTCATTACTTCAAATTCGTCTTCGGTATAGATGAAATTTCCGCTACGCGGTCTTATCAGCACAAAAACCGGCAGCGATACCGTTTCCAAAACCGTTTTTAGAGTTCCAAAAGAGGGTGTTATACCACCAACAGCTAACTCGCTGCAAAGCTCAATGCGATGGGCGCCTGCTTTTTCAGCATTTATAGCTGATTGTATATTTGCCGCACAGATTTCTAGTAACATTCTTTGACTTTTTTCAGCTTAGTTGCATTTGATTCTGAAAATATAGCAACTAATTTATATTTCACTCTGAAAAAGTTGTGTTTTTTTTTGAGTCATGTTATTGCTTTGCAAAAAAAGTAGCGATTTATACTTAGAATTATTCTCCTGTTGATTTACTAATACTTTTTGAATTCATTTGGCACAAACATCATTTCGTGATTTGGGATTCACCATTATAACCCTTCCCTTTTAAATTACTCCTTATTTTAAATTTTGTTTTCATTTTTAAAAAGTTTAATTTTCCGAAATCGAATACCATTTTTTAAACCATATTAATAGCATCATTGTAACTTTCATATAACGATTCACAGATGAAAAAAATCTACTTAGTTGCCCTAATTTTCTTTATAACATCATTTTTATCAAACGAAGTTACAGCACAATGTGAGGGTGTAACAATTGAAAGTTTAACAAACCCCGGTCCTTATGAGGTAGCTACCCTCACCGAAGCTGATGGTATTAGAAATGGTCCCGATTATCTGGGTGCCACAATATATTATCCCACAAATGCAACACCTCCTTATACAAGTATTGCTATTGTACCCGGATTTACAGCCTTGCCCTCTAGCGTTCAAGAATGGGGACCTTTTTATGCTTCTCACGGAATCGTGGCAATTATTATTGGAACCAACTCCATTTTTGATTTCCCCGAAGCAAGAGCCCTGGCTCTTTTAGATGCTCTTGAAACCATGCGTCAGGAAAATTTTAGAAATTCATCGCCATTGGAAAACAATCTTGATATAGATAAGTTTGCCGTAAGCGGATGGTCTATGGGTGGTGGTGGTGCCCAACGTGCAGCGGTTTTAGACAACACCCTAAAAGGTGTGGTAGCGCTGTGCCCTTGGTTACCTAACCCGTCACTAAACCACGAGAGCCCGGTGCTCATATTTAGTGGTCAAAATGACCCTACTGCGCCTCCTGCTCAACACGCAGACCTTCACTATAATGCAACACCAAACACAACTGATAAGCTTCTTTTTGAAGTGGCAAACGGAAATCATTCCGTAGCCAATACACCCAATGGCGGCAATGGTGTAGTTGGACAAATTGCTCTTTCATGGCTTAAATTATATGTGGATGAAGATGATTGTTATTGTCCTTTATTAACAGATTCACTTTTAGTTGATCCTCCGGCAGCTTCAAAAGTACTCTCCAGTTTTGAGTGTGAGTTGCTTGGATTACCTGAAAACAGCGTTGCGCTTACTTTTTATCCAAATCCCACTAAAAACACTGTGAATGTAAACATCCAAACCAATGCACAATACACTATTTACAATGCCCTTGGCCAACAATTGTTGACCGGCCAACTTACTCAAAGTGAAAACCAAATTGACTTTTCAAACTTTGTTAAAGGGATTTATTATGTAAGAATGGAGAATGAAACCTTGAAAATTATTCGAAATTAAGTATTGAACTTCTAAAATTATATTGAATACTAAACTCAACTAATCTAATTAGTTTGTTTTGTATTTCACTCAACAAATACCTCATCCACAAACAACCAGGCTTTGTGTCCGGCACCTTGTGCGCCATCTGGAATAGTGCCATAGTTTTTAATGTTGAAATGAATGTATCTCACTTTTAAATGAATGTTTTTTACTTCAACATTTTTCAAGTTTTTTCCACCGTCAGTTAAAATCGCTTCGTGAGTTGATAAACTATTTTTTTGACTGTCTAAAAAGGTAACTTCAACTTTTGATGGTGCATAAATCCACTGCCCAATTGCGTTATAAAATCGGGTTTTTACTGAATTGACTTCGGTTTCTTTTCCCAAATCAATTTTTATGACCAAATCATCTCCCCAAAACCCCAGCCATTCTGCATCGCCATAACGTTTATTACTGCCTTGAATACCATTGATTAAACCTTCTGCTCCACTACCGCCGTAAACTTCACTGGGTACAACGCTTAGTTCTATTTGTTTACCAACCGCCTTGTGCATTTTAATTTGTTGTTCAAAAACCGAACTCAATTGCTTTCCATTTTTAGCAAATACAGCCGCTTTTAGTTGAATATCTCCTGAAACTACTATTGGTTTTTCATAATTGACAGATTGTGAAGTTGGATTACTGCCATCAATAGTGTAAAAAATAGGATTGGAACTACTTTCTGATTTCAATACAAACTGCACTCCATTTTTAGTAGATTGAATTTCTCCTTTTATTTCATACAAATGATTGGCATAATTGACATTCAATGCATCCAATCGTTTGTGAAAATGTTCCAGACGTTTTACAAAATCGCTGTAGTCTTTATGTTCTTCTGTTGTCCAAAGCACTTCGCTCATCGCGATGGCTCTGGGAAATGCCATATATTCCACTTGCTTTTCGTCCTGCATATATTCGGTCCAAACGTTACCCTGAGCACCCAATACATATTTTTCCTCATCAAGTGTTAAGCCTTCCGGAATGGGGTTGAAACTGTACACTTTTTCCAAGGGTAAAAATCCGCCAATGGCAAGTGGTTCCTGATCGTTATCACTTTGATAATAATCAAAATAACAATGTGAAGTGGGCGTCATAATCACATTGTGGCCTTGCTTTGCAGCAGCAACAGCACCTTCAGTGCCACGCCAGGACATTACAGTAGCATTGGGAGCCAAACCGCCTTCCAGAATTTCGTCCCATCCAATAATTTGCCTGCCTTTGCTGTTCAGGTATTTTTCCATTTTTGTAATGAAATAACTTTGTAACTCGTGTTCGTCTGTTAAGCCTTCATTTAAAATTAATGCCTGACAGGAATCGCACTTTTTCCATTGAGTTTTGGGTGCCTCATCGCCACCAATATGTATGTATTCGCTTGGAAAAAGTGCTAAAACTTCGTCCAAAACATCTTCAAGAAAGGCAAAGGTTTCCTCTTTGGGGCAATAAATAGTTTCAAAAACACCCCAAAGTTTGGCAACTCCGGGATTTTCGCCGGTACAGCCCAAATGCGGATAAGCAGCAATGGCCGCTTGAGAATGACCGGGCATTTCAATTTCAGGAATGATGGTAATGTGACGCTTTTCGGCGTAAGCTACAATTTCCTTTACCTCCTCCTGGGTATAAAATCCGCCATATTTTTTTCCATCAAATTGATGTGGCATATCGTTGTAATGGCCTATGAGCGTTTCGTCACGCCAGGCAGCAACTTCCTGTAGTTTTGGGTATTTCTTGATCTCAATGCGCCAGCCTTGGTCTTCGGTGAGGTGCCAGTGAAAGGTGTTCATTTTAAGCAATGCCATCATATCGATGTATTTTTTGATGAATTCCACCGGAAAGAAATGACGACCTACATCCAGGTGCATTCCGCGGTAAGAAAAAATGGGAGCATCCTCAATATGTTGTGCTTGAATATGGATTTTATGTTCGGTATATGTTTGGTTTTCAAGTTGATGGGGCAAAAGTTGCCGAAGGCTTTGCACTGCATAAAAAGCACCGGCATCGGTTTGCGCAGAAATTAGGATTTCGGTTTCTGAGATATTCAGTTTGTATCCTTCTTTTGAAGGAATTGTATTGTCAATTTGAAAGCTGATTTTGGTGTCAGAATCACTTTCAAGCAAGCGAATGGGACTTCCCGTTTCAATAAAGTTTTTTAAAAAGCTTGACGAAACCTGAAAATCTTCAGTGGTGACGAGTTGTGTTTTTGAGGAGAGTGTGAATTGGCCATTGATTATTGTTTGTGAGCTTGGCTGAGGAAGAATTATCGTATTGAATTGAATATTGTCTTTGGTTTGACAACTTGTAATAAAAACAAGCAAGAATATTTGTAAAAACTTCATTCGCATTTTTAGTATATTAGTTGCCATAAATGTACCAATCAAATTCGAATGCAACTAAAAATCAACTCGCTTTTTATTATCTTACTGTTTCTCTACAGTTGTTCAGAAAACAACCCAATAAAGCCCGCCACCAAAGACACAACGCTCGTTTCATACATCAACCCAATGATTGGAACAGATGGCACAGGCCATACTTTCCCCGGAGCCACTCTACCCTTTGGAATGATGCAACTCAGCCCCGATACCCGTGTGGATGGCAGCTGGGAGGGCTGCAGCGGATATCATTACAGCGACAATTACATCTATGGATTTTCACACACCCACCTCAGCGGCACCGGTGTTTCAGACTATGGGGATATACTGGTAATGCCTGCCGACGAACTAATTTTTAACAACGGCTTTGATGGTAAAAAAGGGTACCGAAAGCCCTTTTCACACGAGAATGAAATCGCAACTGCCGGGTATTATTCAGTACTTTTGGATTCAATTGATGTAAAAGTCGAACTCACTGTTTCATATCGAAGTGGCAAACACCGTTACACCTTTCCGGAAGGCCAAAAACAAATTTTGCTCATTGACTTAGAACATCGCGACGAGGTTTTGGATTCCAAACTCAATGTGCTGTCAGACACTGAAATTTCAGGCTACCGCCACTCAAAAGCCTGGGCAGAAGACCAAAGACTCTTTTTTGATGCCCGTTTTTCAAAACCATTCACAAATATTACATTTCACGAGGACAATTCCTCAGGAAAAAAAGTAATTGCAGCTTTTGAATTTGATGAAACCACAGGCCCCACTATTGAACTGGATATCGCCATTTCACCAGTTGATGAAGCCGGTGCCAGAAAAAACAGAATGGCCGAAATTGAAGGCAAACCCTTTGAAAACATCAAAATCGAAGCCGAAAATATCTGGGAAAAACAACTCGAAAAAATCATTTTTGAAACTCCAAGTTACGATAACAAAGTTATTTTTTACACCGCCATGTACCACGCGATGATTGCGCCAAACATATATCAGGATGTGGACGGTCGCTACCGCGGAATGGATTTGGAAATTCATCAAACAAACGATTTTGACTACTATACCGTGTTTTCACTTTGGGATACTTACAGAGCTGTACACCCCTTATACACAATCATTGAGCAGGAACGCACCAATGACTTTATCAATACGTTTCTCGCAAAATATGACGAAGGCGGTATTATGCC
>JANSXN010000085.1 GCA_024742935.1 Flavobacteriaceae bacterium | reverse complement strand
TCCATAGTATCCTCCTGCAGGGAAACCACTCGTTGTGGGTGGGTTTCCACTACTGATTAATGGTGAACTGGTATCTGGACCGTCAAATACATAAAGGGCATCCCAGTTTGATTCAACATCAAACGCTGTAAAGATAACGGTTACAAAATCATCTACGTTGTCGGGTTCAATAGTCCACACTTCGTCTTCACCGTTACTGTAGTCTCCAGAAGGCCCTCCGGTATCTGTAAAGATTCCTCCACAAGCTGGTGGTGGTGGTGGTAATTCACAAGTTATTTCTAAACTATAGTTTCCAGATCCTGAACCAAAGCCTTCTATCATTATGATATAGGTAGTTGTTCCGTCTGAATCAAAAGAAAGTTGAGATTGAAGTCCACAGAAGTCATCATTAGAAGCTATTGCCGCTCCGGTTGATAGGTCAGCACAACTCTCATAAACTCTCAAGAAGGAGTCATAAGTAGTCCCTCCATCACAAAGTGAAATGGTTACGGTTTCTGCATCACCGCTACCTGTATAAGAGTAGAATACATCTGGTGAAGCATTACCTCCAGAGTTTGTAGCTCCGGCAGTTGTTCCTGTAACTACATCACCACAAGACAATGCGATAGCGTCATCACATTCCCAGTTGTTTGAGGGTTCTTCAGTACAGAAAGTAATTGAAAAACTATCTAAAGTACCTGTATCTCCCCCAGCAGTATCACATATTTTTAATTGCCAGTCTCCGTTAATTTCTTCTCCGTCAAAAGTTGCTGCAAATGTTCCACCAACGGGCTCGTAAACACCTGTATGAGGTGCTGTACTCCCCGCAGAAGGACTTCCTCCATCTTCAAATTGAGTATTGGTAAAGTTATCACCGGAACCTCCAACATTGTCCCACATCAATAATTCTGTACCTGATGGTGAAATCAATGAAATTTCAAGGTCACCAGACCAAGTATGGGTTACATTTATTGTTACATTCTCTAATTCTGCATCGGCACCAATAATACCAGAGCCTGAGACAGTAACAGGATATAAGTTTGGTGCTCCCACACAATCTGCAGTTGAAGTTCCTGCCCCATCAATGTCTGAAGGAAGACCGGTTGCATCATAAACGGTACTGGTGCAATCACCGCCACCGCCGCCACCGCCGGAACCTGAATTAATAACTGACACCCAACCTATTTGACTTAGTGTTCCTGGAATAATAGTTCCTAACGAAGTAGTATTTCCAGTAGCTGTATCAACAGATCTCAATTCTGAATCGAAAAATGTATTGTTGAAAGCAGCCATATATATCTGATCTGTTTCAGCATCCCAAGACATTCCCTGTCCAAAGTTAGCATCAAATCCAATAGAACCGACTAGAGTTGCGGCTCCGGTTACTGTATTTACAGAGTATAATGCATCATCAACAATATCATAAGTGTAAGCATTACCGGCACCATCAATTGCGAAAGCAATCGCTAAGCCTCCTGTTGTTCCCAAATTACCAACTAGAGTCGCTGAAACGGCTCCTATGTCAATGCTATAAAAAGCAGTAGTAGTTACTCCATAAAGGATTCCATCAACAGGATTAAACGCTAGGCCTGTCATATCATTGACGCCAACATTACCCAAAGAGGTATAAACTCCGGTTTGCACATCAACACTCCACATTGCTCCAACATTGTCAATTACATAAGCTGTATCATTGTCATTTACATCTATGGCTCCTGCACCTTCAAAATTTGCTGTGCCTGAACCGCCACTTATACCTGTGAATACAGCAGGATCTGAAATTTCAAAAGAACCATAAGATGGTGCAGCGTTGTTAATGCCAAATGCTGTTGGAACTCCGGTTCCACCTCCACCACCACCTGTAGTGGATATAGCAGCTTCCCAACCACAACTGTTTACAACTGCAGTAGCACTAAATTCAAATGTCAAACTTCCATTTGTTGCTGTAAAGACCGGTGGATCTCCAACCAATGCTACCATACCTGCATAGGTATCAGTATTTGCATTTGTATTAGAGTCATATATTAATGGGGAAGAAGTATCTGGACCGTCATAAATGTTTAAGAAGTCAAAAGTTCCAAATACATTAAATGATTGAAAAGTTACAGCAAGGTCTGTTGCAGTTAATGTGGTTACAGTGACACAACCGCAATTTGGATAATCACCGGGGTCACCGGAACTAGTCCCAGTACAAACACCTCCGGGACCTCCATTTACTCCATCAGATGGGTCATAAAACATATCACCATCTTCAACGGCAAACGTTTCAGTAGCTCCCGCAGTTGGAATAATGTCTGCCATTACATCTCTGCTTTGAGTTCTGAAATGAGATTGCAATGCTCTTATTTCACTTTGCGTGAAAATTGATTCAGGACTTTCAATTTGATTTCCTGCTTCAGATAATCTGTTCAACAATTCCCCAACATTAGGGGTATCGCTGTTCTGGATAGTTTGGGCTCTGGTTGACTCCAAAAGCTCTAACTCCTCCATTGTGGTCAAATGCTGAGCACTGAGCGAAGCTGTAAAGCATAACGCAAGTGCCCATAGAAAAGTAAATTTTTTCATTTGGTATTTAATTTTAGTTAATAAGTACTAAAACTATTTAAAAATTTTGTTAAAAACTAATTCTGAGTTAAAAAATTATCATATGAAGGTTATACTTTTAAGTTCTATAAAAATAAGAAGTGTAAAAAAATCGTTTCAGATTTTATTATAAAAAATCAACCCAAAAGTTTAGGAATAAAATAGAGGCTCTCAAAAATAGATGACAGCCTCTTAATCAACTTTTACTTAAATTTGAAATTTGTTATTCTTCCACAAAGTGACTCATCACAGCATCACTCACTCCCATATTTGAAAACCCGCCATCATTGTAGAGGTTTTGGAGGGTAACTCTTTTTGTTAAGTCACTAAACATTACTATTGTATAATTGGCACAGTCTTCTGCTGTGGCGTTACCCAAAGGTGACATTTTTTCGGCGTAAGCTATAAAACCGTCAAACCCTTTTACACCTTGTCCGGCGGTTGTGGGCGTGGGTGATTGAGAAATGGTGTTGACACGCACTTTTTTGTCTTTTCCAAAAAAGTATCCAAAGCTACGCGCAATCGATTCCAGATAAGCCTTGTTATCGGCCATGTCATTGTAGTCAGGAAATACACGCTGTGCTGCCATATAAGTTAATGCAACAATACTTCCCCATTCATTCATGGCATCTTTTTGATACAAAGTTTGCATCGTTTTATGAAATGAAACCGCAGACACATCCCAGCCTTTGTGTGTCCATTCATAATTTTGGTCTGTATAGTGTTTCCCTTTTCTTACGTTTACAGACATCCCGATGGAGTGGAGTACAAAGTCGAGTTTTCCGCCAAGGATTTCCATAGATTTTTCAACTAAATTTTGAAGGTCTTCTAGATTTGTGGCATCTGCCGGGATAATTTCAGAATTTGTTTTTTCAGCAAGTTCTTTTATTTGACCCATTCTCATGGCGATGGGAGCATTTGTCAAGACAAAAGTTCCTCCTTCTTCATGAACGCGTTCTGCTGTTTTCCAGGCAATGGAATTTGCATCTAAAGCTCCAAAAATAATTCCTCGTTTTCCTTTTAGTAAATTGTTTGACATTGTTTTATTGTTTATTTTTTTGATTATTGGTTAATTGGATATTCAAATTCAAATATACATTTTAATTCAATAATTCCCTTGCGTGGGCTAAAGCAGATTCAGATTTTTTCTCACCTCCCAACATTTCTGCTAATTCAAAGACTCTATTTTCCTTACTTAATAATTTTAATTTTGTTTGGGTTTCATTTTGAATGTCCTCTTTAAATACTTTAAAATGATGGTTGCCTTTTGCAGCAATTTGAGGCAAATGAGTGATGCTTATCACTTGCATTTTTGTGCTCATATTCTTCATTATTTCTGCTATTTTATTTGCAACCTCTCCTGAAACACCAGTATCAATTTCGTCAAATACAATGGTGGGTAATTGACTGTAATTTGTGAGTATTGACTTTATGGCGAGCATAATTCTACTCATTTCTCCCCCTGAAGCTACTTTTTTTAAATCTCCAAACTCTGTACCCTTATTTGCTGTAAATAAAAAGGATAATGCATCGCTTCCATTTTCTAAGAATGTATCAATAGATTTTAGCTCTATTTTAAAACGGGCATTGGGCAATCCAAGCTGAGCGAGAATTTCTTCAAGTGATTTTATCAAAGTGTCTAGTACAGAAGCTCTTTTGTCGTGTATTTCTGAGGCTAAAGCAGTAAGTCTTTCTCTTGATTGTTTTATCTTAAGTTCTAATTCTTTAATTCTAGTGTCTAAGTTTTCTGTTTCCAGGAGGTTGTCAGATAGTTTGTTTTTAATAGCAATCAACTCTTCAGTGTTTTGAGCTTGATGCTTAGATTGCAATTTGTATAATAGTTGCAATCTATCGTTGATTAACGCTAGTCGTTCTGGATTTGCTTCGGCAGCTTCGATTTCAGAAGTGATGTCACTATATACATCGTCCAGTTCAATATGAACACTTTGAATGCGCTCCCATAAAGCTTCAAAACTTGCTGACAAACTTTTTAACTTATTTGCCCGCAATTTTATTTCGTTTAATAAAACCAATGCTCCCACCTGTTCATCATTTAAATGTTGTACCATTTGACTGAGGTGTTCCTGAATGGTTTCAACATTGTTAAGCCTTTCCAATTCTTCTTCCAAAATTTCAAGCTCACCTTCTTTAAGGTTAGCTTGTTCCAATTCGTCAAATAAAAATTGGTTGAATTCCTGTTCCTTTTGAGCGTCTGCTTTTTTCTGGTTGAGTTGATTTAAAAGAAATTGGTTTGATTTAAATTCTTTGAGAGCGCGTTTATAGGTTTCCAAAAGATTTTTTGTTTGCGCAAGTGAATCAATTAATTCAAATTGAAAATCCTTTGATGACACTTCAAGTGTTTGATGTTGATTGTGAATATCTATGAGGCGTTCACCTAGAATTGATAGAATAGTTAAGTTAACCGGTGAGTCGTTGATAAAGGCTCTTGATTTTCCGGAAGGCAGAATTTCCCGTCTAATGATTGTCTGGGGCTCATAATCCAAATCTTGTGATTGAAAAAAATCATTTAAATGATAGTCATTGATCTGAAATTCTGCCTCAATCACACATTTTTTAGAGCTGTTTTTAACGCTGCTTAAATCGGCTCGCTTTCCTAAGAGCAAAGAAAGTGCACCCAATAAAATAGATTTACCGGCACCGGTTTCTCCGGTTATAATTGTTAAGCCTTCTTTAAAATCTACTTTAATATCTTCAATTAAAGCAAAGTTTTTTATGGTGAGTTGTGTAATCAACTTAGTGTGAAAATTTAAACACTAAAGGTAAAAGAGTTTGTGCTTTAAAGCAAGTATCTAAAACTTAATTTTTGACCAATTATCACGTTTGGTTGGAGCCATTATTGTGAGGTTTTGAGTCAGTTGATCAATATTAACACTGGGGCCATCACTAAAAATAGCTTGAATTTCCTCTGCTTTTGCATCAAAAAAGGTACGAAGAAGATAAGAGTTGGGTCTGCGGTCATTGATTTGTTTTAGTGAGTTAATCGCATCAGAGATTTTGATTTTTGCCTCTCTGGGGTTCTCGTGCATACTGTCAAGGCCTTGTCTGTGATACATATACATAGCCGTATGAAATGGACTAAAAATTGGTGAAATAAGCGCTTCATTTAATTGATATCGTGATTGATTCCCATCTGTTGCTTTCCAGCCTTGAAAATTTCCTGATGCTGCCGTATTGACAATTTGCTTTGCAATACCGTGAAATTCATCACCTCCATTTTTTGAAAAAGTAGCGGCATCTAGACCAAGTATGGTATAAACATGAAATGCAATTACAGAAACTAAATTTGATTCTGAATTGTTGGGGTTAAAGTTCAACGGTTGAAACTCTCTGTAGTTAAAATTGAATTGACGGTCGTTATAATTATATATAGGTGATGAATAAGTGGAGCCATAAACAGGTCTCGAAGCTTGGACCTGGAGGCTTGCGCTAAAATTATCTGAATCATACCCGGTAACGATAATATTAAAGCTTGCTTCTATGCGTTCCTGATTTGCAAAAACTTGATTTGTCCAGCTAGTTTCATTAATAAATTCTCTCAAGTCCCGTTCCAGGGTCTTGAATATTTGCAAATTTGAAACTCCGGTTTGTTCAGCATTTACAATCACTACAGCATTAATTTCCTGAGCAATTGATTGGATAGAAAAACTTACTAAGAATAGGAAAACTAAAATTTTATTCATTTAAAACAGGTGTTAAAATGTTAAATATATCTTTGGCAACCTCTGTTTTGCTTTTTAATTCAAAACTACTAATTTGCTCGTTTTTATCAATGATAGATATTTTATTTGTATTGGAACCAAAGCCGGCTCCTTCATCATTTAGCGAATTTAACACAATAAAATCTAAATTCTTTTTATTCAGCTTCTTTTTTGCATTTTCAATTTCATTTTTGGTTTCTAATGCAAAGCCAACGAGCAACTGATGTTTTTTAATCTCACCTAAAGAAGCTAAAATATCTTTAGTGGGTTCCAGTTCAATTAATAACGCTGCCTGATCCTTTTTTATTTTTTGATCTGCTTTTATTTTTGGTCTAAAATCTGCAACCGCAGCTGACATTATAGCCAGGTCGACTTGTGAATAAAAATTATGGCAAGCATTGTACATTTCTTCAGCTGATGTTACAGCAATTCTTTGGATTGATTTATTACCTAATTGAAGATGCGTTGGACCTGTTACCAAAATTACTTCCGCTCCAAGATTTGCCGCTTCTTCTGCCAATGCATACCCCATTTTACCGGAAGAATGATTTCCAATAAATCGCACAGGGTCAATGGCTTCATAAGTGGGCCCTGCCGTAATCAAAACTTTTTTATTTCTCAAAGGGAGCTTTGAAACAATGTCTTTCTCAATATAAGTGATGATATCTTCAGGTTCTGCCATTCTTCCTTCGCCTACGAGTCCGCTTGCAAGTTCTCCATGGGCTGCAGCTATTTGAATGTTTCCATAAGTATTTAACTTCTTAAATGCCACTTGAACAGACTCGTGCTTATACATGTCTAAATCCATCGCCGGGGCATAATATACCGGACATTTTGCAGAAAGATAAGTAGCCAGCAGCAAATTGTCGCAGGTGCCATTTGCCATTTTGGAAAGTGTATTTGCTGTGGCAGGTGCTATAACAAAAAAGTCGGCCCAAAGGGCCAACTCTACGTGATTATTCCAAGTTTCATTTTCGTTTTCTTCACTGATAAATGAAGAAAAAACTTCATTTTTTGATAGTGTTGAAAGTGTAAGTGGTGTAACAAAATCCTTTGCCGCTGGGGTCATAATAACCTTTACTTCTGCACCAGCTTTGACAAACAATCTCACTAAAAATGCCGATTTGTAAGCAGCAATACCGGCTGTTATGCCGAGTAAAACTTTTTTACTGCTTAAAATAGACATGATTTATTGGTCTGAATTTTCGTCTAATGTATTTCTATGATAGATTTTACCTTCCAGCCATTCTTGCATTGCAAGGGCATGAGGTTTAGGCAAACGCTCATAGAACTTTGAAACTTCGATTTGCTCTTTGTTTTCAAATATTTCCTCAAGACTATCATTGTAAGTAGCAAATTCATCTAATTTTTCAAGAAGTTCTTTCTTGATTTCGATGTTGATTTGATTGGCTCTTTTAGAAACAATTGAAATTGCCTCATAAATATTTTGTGTGGGTTCATCAACCACGTTTTTATTTAGAGTAACGGTATTAACCGGCGCCTCTGTTTTTTTTAGATCTGTCATTTTCTATACTTGTTTGTTTTGTAAACGTTGTTCAATGTCCAGGAGTATCTCGTTTGCTTGTTGAGAAAACGCGCCTTCTGGGTAATTTTTTATAAAAGTATTATAATAACTTATTGCGGTTAAAAGTCGTTCTTCAACCTTATCAGGCACACTTCGTATTGCCAATTGGTATGCTGAATCAAATTTCAAAAACAAGGATTCTTCTCTAAAGTCAGAACCCGGATGGTTTAAAATAAAATTATCAAATGCAGAAATTGCTGCTCTGAAATTGAAGGCATTATGACCACCCAAGCGATGGTATTGTTTGGCTATTTCAAATTCTTTCTTCTGGATTTTTACGGTCAATTCTGCCACCAATACATTGGCCTCATCGTGAAAATCAGAATCAGGGTATTTATTGATATAATTCTGTAATTTTTCCAATGCAGTTATCGTTTCCTTTTGGTCAAGAGAGTATCTTGGAGACAAAAAATAATAACTTTTTGCACCTTTAAAAGAGGCTTCTTGCGCTTTTTCACTTTGAGGATAGGATGTTGCAAATCGCTCAAATTGATATCCGGCAAGATAGTAGTCACCCAAGTTGTAAAAAGTATCTGAATACAAATACATCAACTTTTCTGCCTGCGGTTTTCCTCTGTATGCAGGTACAATCTGTTCCATTAATTTTAATGCTTTTTTGTATTCTTGTATGTTGTACAAAGAATCAGCATGATGGAATTTTAGGCCGGCATCATCAGATTTTAGAAGCTTTTGATAAGGGCTGCAAGCAAAAAATAAAGTAGCTGTCGCTAAAGTTAAAATGAGTATTCTCATGTGTCTTAAAAACATCGTGCAAAAGTAAGTAAATTAGTGCGATAATAAAAATCAATATTACTAATTACAAACGAAAGAAATAATTCCTTTTTGTGTGTTGTGAAAAATTTAACTCAGATTAGCTATAAACGATTGAATTTGTTTCTTTAATTCAACACTGGCTTCAACCAATGGAAGTCTAACGGTTGCGTCACAAATACCCAAGGTTTCAAACACCGCTTTAATCCCTGCCGGATTGCCTTCAGCAAAAATCAAATCAATAGCGGGAGCCAATTTGTAATGCAATTCATATGCATCATCAACCTTTTTATTTAATCCAAGGCGCACCATATCAGAAAATTCATTTGGAAATCCTTCACCAATTACCGAAATCACTCCTGCCCCACCGGCCAAAACCATTGGCAAGGTAATCATATCATCTCCTGAAATAACCAAAAAATCCTTTGGTTTATCTTTGATAAGTTGCATTGCTTGAACGATATCTCCCGCAGCTTCCTTGATAGCTACTATGTTTTCAAAATCATTTGCCAATCTCAAGACCGTTTTAGGAAGCATATTTGAAGAGGTTCTTCCCGGTACATTATACAAAATAATGGGTTTTGGAGAAGCTGTTGACACCGCTTTAAAATGTTGATAAATCCCTTCTTGAGTGGGTTTATTATAATATGGTGAAACTGATAGTACTGCATCAAAAGAAGACAAGTCTCTAGTTTTCAATTCCTCAACAACTTTATGTGTGTTATTCCCCCCTATACCTAAAACCAAAGGGAGTCTTTTATTGTTAACAGCTATCACTTTATCAATCACTTGCTGTTTTTCTTCAACAGTTAAGGTCACACTTTCTGCTGTGGTTCCTAAAACCACCAGGTAGTCAACTCCACCATGAATACAATGATTCACGACCTTTTCCAATCCCTCAAAGTCAATTGAAAAATCTGCTTTAAAAGGAGTCACAAGTGCAACTCCGGTTCCGATTAGTTCGTTCATACAGTTTCTTTTTTATTTTTAAATATCCTAATGTATTTTGCAAGTTCCTGCTCAAAAATAGCATATTGCTTTATTTCAATTTTAAAAATGATATCAAAAAGCCTTTTGTTTGTTCCTTGTAAACCTACTTTTATTTGTGCTTTTGCTTTTGAAGTCACATAATCCAAATAGGGATTTCTTTTTGAATAATACCCAATAAAAATATCATATTCCCTGTCTAAAAACTCTTCAATTGCCGGTTTGTTTAAGATACCATTCCAAG
>JANSXN010000063.1 GCA_024742935.1 Flavobacteriaceae bacterium | reverse complement strand
TATCCAACACAGGAAACATATATGATTAATATTTTTGTTCCCGAGGGCTATCAGGTAGAATCATTACCTCAATCTGAAATTTTTGAACTCCCCGGTGGTCTGGGTGATTTTAAATATATGATTTCAAATACAGATAATAACATACAGCTTAGAATCAATACCAGTATCAACTCGACACTTGTTCCCGCAGATTTTTATGAGTCTCTCAAAGCATTTTTTGAGGCCAAAGTAACCAAGTTATCTGAAAAAATAACGTTAATAAAAATATAAGTATAAACATTAATAACTCAAAAAAAGATCACTCTTTATACTAATAAAATAATGTTTGTGAATTAAATTGAAAACAAAGTACTGAAAAGAACCTAAACACTAATTTTATAAAAAACATATAAAATATGAAAACGCTTTTTACCCTTTTTATTTTACTATTCAGCACCGTATTAAATGCGCAACGATTTGATTTTGGAAAAGTCTCAGAAGAGGAAATACTTGAACAAGAACACCCCACAGATCACGAGGCTCCGGCAGCCGTACTTTACAAAAAATCAAGAATCTATTTTGAATATGACAATCAATGGCAGTATGTGCAAGAGGTCGAGGCTAGGGTTAAAATTTATAAGAAGGAAGGTTTTGATGAAGCTACAGTTGAGGTGCCATTGTACAAGCCGGGTGCAGGGAGCAATCAAATATTTTCAAATCTCAGAGCATTCACTTATAATCTGGACGGTAAAAAAGTAGTCAAGGAAAGAGTTAGAAATGATGCTCAATTTCAAGAGATACAAGATGATAATTGGGTTTCCGAAAAATTTACATTTCCCAATGTAAAAGAAGGGTCAGTGATTGAATATTCATACAAAGTGACTTCTCCCTATTTGTCATCCTTACCTTGGTTTTATTTTCAGGAAGACATTCCAGTCAATTTTGCAGAATACAAGCTTGAGACACCGGAATATTTGGGATATAAATCTTATAATAAAGGGTTTTTTCCTTTAAAAATTGAAGAGTCACGAGAGCAAGATCTCTTTACTTTTAGATATGTTCCTAAGCTTACTGACGGTAACACAGCAGTGGGTTCACATAAAACGCAAGAGGGTACACTAAACTATACCTTACTTAAAACTATCTACACCGCAGAAAATGTACCAAAAATAACAAGAGAGGAGTATTTAAACAATTTTTACAATTACCTCACCGCTATGAAACACGAGCTGGAATGGACAAAATTTCCCAATACTGAATTAAAGACTTTTGCAAAATCCTGGGACGATGTGGTAAAAAATATTTTTAAGAGTGACCATTTTGGAAAAGAGTTAGAAGAGAAAAATTATTTCGAAAACGAAATTACCCAACTCATTACAGAAGCAAAAACCAACAAAGAAAAAGCAGCAACAATTTTTGAATTTTTAAAAAGTAAAATGACATGGAATGGCATCTATGGAAAATATACAAGAGACGGCGTTAAAAAAGCGTATGCAAGCAGAACAGGTAATGTAGCAGAAATAAATTTAATGCTCACTGCCATGTTTAGAAATGCCGGATTGTATGCGAGCCCGGTTTTGGTAAGCACAAAAAGGCACGGCATACCACTGTTTCCTACTGTTGACGGTTATAACTATCTCATTTCTTCTGTTGAAATGGACGGTCAAACTTTTCTTTTTGACGCAACAAATCCATATAGTACTCCAAACATACTGCCAGAAAGAACCTTAAACTGGTTTGGTCGCAAAGTAAGAAAAGATGAAGAATCAGAGGCTATAAATTTAATGGCAACAAACGCATCAAGAAGAGTAACAAACTTGGAAGTAAAACTAAATGAAGGAGGAACCTTGGAAGGAAAGTTAAGAAATACATACACTGACCATTTGGCTCTGGAAATTAGAGATTCCTATGCTTCACTAAGTGACGAAAAATATATTGAAAATCTGGAAAATCATTATTCAAGTTTAACTGTTTCAAACTTTGGTTTTCAAAATAAAAAAGACCCCTATAAGCCATTAGTCGAGAGTTATGATTTTGAAAATGCAAATGCATTTGATCAAATGGGTGATAAAATATTTTTTCAACCCTCGTTTTTTTTAATCTCTACTAAAAACCCTTTTACCGCAGAAACACGCAGTTATCCCATCGACTTTAAATATCCAACACAGGAAACATATATGATTAATATTTTTGTTCCCGAGGGCTATCAGGTAGAATCATTACCTCAATCTGAAATTTTTGAACTCCCCGGTGGTTTGGGTGATTTTAAATATATGATTTCAAATACAGATAATAACATACAGCTTAGAATCAATACCAGTATCAACTCGACACTTGTTCCCGCAGATTTTTACGAGCCTCTCAAAGCATTTTATGAAGCCAAAGTCACCAAACTCTCAGAAAAAATAACACTCTCAAAAATATAGAAATGAATTTAAAAAATTCTCAGGCAGCAGTTGACAACTGGATTCAACAACACGGTGTGAGGTACTTCAATGAGCTCACAAATATGGCTCAACTCACAGAAGAAGTGGGCGAAGTAGCACGCATTATCGCCCGTCGCTATGGCGAGCAAAGCGAAAAGGAAAGCGATAAAAGCAAAGACTTGGGTGAAGAACTCGCCGATGTGGTTTTTGTGGTACTTTGCCTTGCCAATCAAACGGGTATAGACCTGCAGGTAGCCTTTGATAAAAAGATGGCGCTTAAAGCGAAAAGAGATCACAACCGCCATCAAAATAATGAAAAACTAAAGTAGCTGTTCACTTAACTGTTTGTATTTTTACGCAAAGAAACTCGACTTATTTTTTCAAAAATATGAATATCATTCTCAGCTTACCTAAAGCCATTCCCCATACTGAAATTCAGATAAGTGGTTCAAAAAGTGAATCAAACAGATTGCTCATTCTTCAGAAACTTTTTCCTGAAATTGAGATTTCAAACATCTCTGATGCTCAAGACACACAATTGCTTAAAGATGCTTTAGCATCAGATTCAAAGATAATAGATATCCACCACGCCGGTACAGCAATGCGATTTTTAACAGCTTTTTTTGCTGCTCAGCAAGGTAAAGAGGTAACTTTAACAGGTTCTCAAAGAATGAAGGAGCGACCCATACAAATTCTTGTTGATGCTCTTTTAGAGTTAGGTGCAGAAATTTCATATCTCGAAAAAGACGGATTTCCACCCATAAAGATTTCAGGAAAAAAAATCACTAAAAATAAAGTAAGCATCAATTCAAATGTGAGCAGTCAATATATTTCAGGATTGCTTTTAATTGCACCCACTTTAAAAAACGGACTTGAAATTACTCTTGAGGGCACTAAAACTTCCTTTCCTTATTTGAAAATGACACTTGGCTTATTAAAGGAACTCGGGGTTCAATATGTGATGAAAGAGAACACAATTCATGTAAAACCTTTGAAAAAATTGTCGGGGAATAAATTATTTACTGTAGAGTCAGACTGGTCTTCTGCTTCCTATTTTTATTCTATAGTGGCGCTTTCGCCCAAAGGCACCTCTTTATCACTATCCACTTTTAACAATGAAAGTAAACAAGGCGATTCATTACTTTCAGAAGTCTATAAAAACTTTGGTATTAAAACAAATTGGTTTGAAAACTCCATATTAATTTCAAAGAAAGAAGATGTAAAACCAATTAATTTAGTATTGGATTTAAAAGACACCCCAGATATTGCTCAAACCATTGCTGTAACATGTTTTGGACTTGGCATATCTTGTAAACTTGTTGGGTTACACACTCTTAAAATTAAAGAAACAGACCGTTTAGAAGCTTTGAAAACTGAACTTCAAAAACTGGGAGCTGTTTGCAAAACTTCAAACGACAGTTTTACTCTTGTGGAATCACCTTCAGTGCAAACTGTAAATCCCACAAAGAACATATCAATTTCAACTTACAACGATCACAGAATGGCAATGGCTTTTGCGCCGTTGGCTGTTTTATTTCCCATTGCTATTGAAAATGCAACAGTGGTTGAAAAATCCTATCCAGCTTTTTGGAAAGACTTACAAACACTTGGATTTCAATTGAATTTATTAAAAGAGACCAATTATAATTGACTATAAGAAGGTCTCTTGTTTAATATCTTTTGTCTCATATCTAAAAAAAGAAATAATAAACACTAATTTACTTGACAACGCCTGTTTTGAGGTTGTATATTTGCAGCCTTGTAAAAATCAAACTTTTTAACAATCTCAATCCATGAAGCTATCGCATTTTGATTTCAATTTACCCCCAGAACTATTAGCAGAATACCCCACCTTAAACAGAGACGAGTCCAGATTGATGGTGCTTGACAGAAAAACACAAACCATTGAACACAAGATGTTCAAAGATTTAATTGATTATTTTGAAGAAGACGACGTATTGATTTTAAACAATACAAAAGTTTTTCCTGCAAGACTCTATGGAAATAAGGAAAAAACCGGCGCAAAAATTGAAGTATTTCTTTTGAGAGAACTCAATTCTGAAACACGGCTTTGGGATGTTCTTGTTGATCCGGCTAGAAAAATAAGGATTGGAAATAAATTGTACTTTGGTGATGACGAGACTTTGGTAGCTGAAGTTATTGACAATACCACTTCAAGAGGCCGCACCCTTCGCTTTCTTTTTGACGGAACCTATGAAGAATTCAGAAAAAAATTAACCGAACTGGGAGAAACGCCACTTCCAAAATACATAACACGAGAGGTCGAGCCCGAAGATGCAGAGCGTTATCAAACCATTTTTGCTAAAAATGAAGGAGCTGTTGCAGCACCCACAGCCGGACTCCACTTTTCAAAACACTTGCTTAAACGACTTGAAATTAAAGGGATAAATTTTGCTGAGGTTACCCTGCATGTTGGTTTAGGAACTTTTAGTCCCGTTGAAGTCGAAGATCTATCAAAACACAAAATGGATTCTGAAGAATATGAGGTTGACGCAATAAGTGCTCAAATCGTGAATCAAGGAAAAGCCAAAAGACGTAAAATATGTGCAGTAGGAACAACTGTAATGCGTTCTATTGAGAGTACTGTTTCATCTCAAGGAACATTAAATCCTTATAAAGGTTGGACAAATAAATTTATTTTCCCTCCATATGAATTTAGTATTGCCAACTGTATGGTTACTAATTTTCATACACCAAAATCAACGTTGCTTATGATGGTTTCTGCTTTTGCAGGTCATGATTTTATGAAAAAGGCCTATGCAGAAGCTATTAAAGAAAAGTATCGATTTTATACATATGGTGACGCTATGTTAATATTATAGTTGAAATTTTAAAATATTTATAAAGTACTCCTCATTGATTTTAAAATTGATGAGGATTTTTATTATTAAGTTATTGGTTATTAAGAGAAAATAGCTATTTTAGTGAATTGAAAGAAGTTATTTTTATGAATAAAATTACGCTAGTCTTATTTTTTTTGATTTTTTCCGGAGCTTTCTCTCAGGTAACCAATCAGGGAGAGCCTTTAAGCTGGAAATTAAATCATACAAGAAGCGTATCCCCTTTGGTTTTGGAAGAAATTGATTTGCAATCGTTAATAGCTGAAGACCTCATCAATGACGCTCGCGGAGATATCCCTTGGAGGTTTGGAAAAGAAATTGAAGTCAGTTTTAATATGAGCAATTCTGGTGTCTGGGATGAAATGAACAACGGAGATAGAATTTGGCGCATCAACATTCAATCTCTTGGAGCCAACACAATGAATTTTATATTTGACGATTTTTATTTACCACCTGGCGCCAATCTTTACCTTTACAATGATGACCGTTCTGATTTACTAGGTGCATATACTTCCTCTCAAAATAGAGATGACAGACAATTAGGGACTTGGTTTGTAGATGGGGATAATGTATGGATTGAGTATTTTGAACCGCGTTCTCAAAGAAACAAGGGGAGTTTGAATATCTCTAAAGTTGTTCATGGCTATCGATCTATTCCTCAAAACTTCTCAAATAGAGGGCTCAATGATTCAGGACCTTGTAACTTAGATGTTGATTGCTCTATTGGATCAGATTTTGACAATATAAAAGATGTTTTAAAGCGATCAGTAGCTCTCATTCTTGCGGGTGGCTCGCTTTGTAGTGGAACTTTGATAAATAATACAGACAATAATAATGCACCTTATTTTTTAACTGCTAACCATTGCAATAATGGAAACACGGGGGCTTGGTCGTTTCGGTTTAACTGGGTGAGTCCAAATCCAGTTTGTGCCCAAAATCAAAATAGTTCAAATGGTAGCACGAATCATACAGTAAGTGGAGCTTCAGTACTAGCAACAAATTCAAAATCTGATTTTATGCTTGTCAATATTGATGCAGAATTGCCATCTGCCTGGAACCTCACTTGGGCAGGCTGGAATCGCAGTACCACTGATGTTCCTGAATTTACAATTGGAATTCACCATCCTGCAGGAGATATTATGAAAGTATGCAGAGATGATGACGCTCCCACAAAGCAAACCTTCAATTTTGGCGGAAATCCATCCGCTCAAATGTGGAGAGTTGGTAATTGGGAATTAGGTGTCACTGAGGGAGGGTCTTCGGGTTCTGCACTGTTTGACCAAGAAGGGAGAATTGTTGGACAATTGGCCGGTGGCTCAGCAGCTTGTTCAGGTACTTCAAATAATGGTGGTTTTGATATTTATGGTCGTTTTGATACTTCCTGGGATTTTGGAACAACAAACAACGCCCGCCTTTCAAACTGGCTTGATCCCAGTGGTACTGGTGCGACTTCGATAGATATATTAAATGCGCCAGATTTTCAATTTATTGGTAATATTTCTATATATCCCAATCCTACCAGTGATTTAATTTATATAATGAACAATAACTCATCACAGTTAAATTTTGAGCTTTACTCTGTTAACGGGCAACAAATGAAAGCAGCAAATTTACCCTTCATAAATAATAGCATCGACGTCTCAGGTTTTGCAGAAGGGGTTTATTTCTTAAAACTTTTTGACGGAATTACAAACAATTCACTCGTTAAAAGAATTGTAGTGAAAAGGTGAAAATAAATTCAACTTCGCTTACTTAAAAACAAACCACATATTTTTTTGATAGGATGCACTTAGAATAAACTAATAGCATTAATTTTGTTCTATGATTAACAACAAAAAGGACATCCGATCTTTATCTAAACAGGAATTACGGGATTTCTTTGAAAATATTGGTGACAAACCCTTTCGGGGAAATCAAGTATATGAGTGGCTCTGGATTAAAGGAGCTCATACTTTTGAAGCAATGACCAATCTTTCTCTTGAAACTAGGAAGCATCTTGAAGATAACTTTGTAATAAACCACATTCAAGTTGACCAAATTCAAAAAAGTGCAGATGGGACTATAAAAAACGCTGTGCGCCTTCATGATAATCTAGTTGTTGAGTCTGTTCTCATCCCAACTAAAAGCAGAACAACTGCTTGTGTATCATCACAGGTGGGTTGTAGTCTTGATTGCAAGTTTTGTGCAACTGCAAAATTAAAACGAATGCGAAATCTCAATCCTGATGAGATTTTTGATCAGGTTGTTGCTATTGATCGCGAAAGCAGATTGTATTTTGACAGGCCTTTATCAAATATTGTATTTATGGGAATGGGTGAGCCCTTGATGAACTATAAGAATGTTTTAGCTTCCATTGATAAAATCACTTCTCCTGAGGGTTTAGGAATGTCACCAAAGAGAATCACCCTTTCTACTTCAGGCGTACCTAAAATGATTAAAAAACTAGCAGATGATCAGGTGAAATTTAAACTTGCGGTATCACTTCACAGTGCTATACAGGAAACCAGGGCTTCTATTATGCCGTTTGCTGAAAGTTTTAAACTGGAAGACTTAAAAGAATCTTTGCAATATTGGTATGAAAAAACCAAAAGTAAAGTGTCTTATGAGTATGTAGTATGGAAAGGAATTAATGATAAGAGAGAAGACATTAATGCTCTTGTTGATTTTTGTGGTTATGTGCCGTGCAAGGTAAATTTAATTGAATACAACCCCATTGGTGAAGATGAGTTTCAACAAGCAAGTTCTAAAGCGCTTGATGCATACATAGAGACATTGGAATTTAATAGAATACCGGTTACTGTAAGAAGAAGCAGAGGTAAAGATATTGATGCTGCCTGTGGGCAACTCGCTAATAAGCAATAAAAAAAGGCTTCCTATTATTGGAAGCCTTTTAAAATATAAATTACTTTGTCAATTATCTTTTCACTAATTTAAAGGTAGTTTTTTGACCATTAGCAACAACATTTGCTATATAAACTCCTTCTTTAAGGTTACTCAAATTAATTACTTCATTATTTGAACCTAAATTTTTAGCTATAACTTCTTGTCCGATTAAATTGAAAATAGAGATACTCTCCATTTCAATATTTGCTGATACAGTCAAATCCTTAGATTGTACTGAGTAGAAATAATTAAAACCGTCAATGGTGTTATCGGCAAGACTAAGAGAGGTTACGTTAACTGTATAATCTTCAATTTCGCCAAACGAGTAATCAGAACAACCATTATAATCGATTTGATCAGGACCTGTTCCATAAACCATTACTACTCTCATTCTAGTTTCTCCTGGTAGAGCATCTCCAGGTACATCAATAAATAATGTGAATGTGCCACTAGCCATGGGTTGAGCTGCAATGTCATATCTTTCAGTAGATGGATCCCAAACTTCATCTTGGTTCCAGTCAAAAAAGACAAACAATTGAGATTGTGGAAAAGAACCATCTGCAATAACATCTACAGAGATTTGGTAAGCTTCACCAGTTTCTACCTCCCCAACTATTGCAGTAAAATCATTATACCCTGATGGCTCACATCCAGTGGTATTATCAATACCTGCAAAATTAACATTGTTAATTTCCTCAGGTGAACATGCATCTGATAAGGCAGGTATGCAATACTGTGCATTCATACTTGCTGCAACAAAAAAAGCAGCCATTAAAAGTGTAATTTTTTTCATAATATGTTTGTTTAAGTTTAATTAATGTTGCTAAGATACTAATTTATATAGTGTCAACAAAAAATTATAATGAATTTATGCTCATTTTTTTAAGTATATTTGACTCAAAATGAAAACAGTTTCTCATATTAAGCAACCCATAGTTGAGGAAATGGAACTTTTTGAGAAAAAGTTCTATAACTCCATGACTTCTAAAGTGGCACTGCTCAACCGCATTACTTATTTTATAGTAAATAGAAAAGGAAAACAAATGCGCCCTATGTTTGTTTTTCTCATTGCAAAAATGGTTTCTAAAGGGAAAGTAGATGAACGCACATACAGAGGTGCTTCAGTCATAGAATTAATTCATACAGCTACCTTGGTTCATGATGACGTTGTGGACGATAGTAATCGCCGCAGGAGCTTTTTCTCAGTCAATGCGCTTTGGAAAAATAAAATTGCTGTTCTTGTGGGTGATTATTTACTCTCAAAGGGCCTTTTGCTATCCATTGATAACGGCGATTTTGATTTACTGCAAATTATTTCTGTTGCCGTAAAAGAGATGAGCGAAGGCGAACTGCTCCAAATTGAAAAAGCCAGAAAACTTGATATTACCGAAGAAATCTATTATGAAATCATCAGGCAAAAAACAGCAACCCTCATTGCTGCTTGTTGTGCGATGGGTGCAAAATCTGTCAATGCTTCCAATAAAGAAGTGGAACAAATGAGACTTTTTGGCGAACTCATTGGCATGGCTTTTCAAATAAAAGATGATTTATTTGACTATGGTACTGAAAAAATCGGAAAACCAACCGGCATCGATATCAAAGAACAAAAAATGACATTGCCTTTGATTTACACGTTAAACAATTGTTCAGACAAAGAGAAAAAGTGGCTAATCAATTCAGTTAAAAACAAAAACAAAGATGCTAAACGAGTCAAAGAAGTCATCGCTTTTGTAAAATCTTCCGGAGGTCTAGAGTATGCCGTTTCAAAAATGAAATCCTACCAACAAAATGCCTTGCAAATTTTAGATGCCTATCCTGAATCTCCTTTTAAAGATTCATTGACTTTGATGGTGAATTATGTAATTGACAGAAAAAAATAATCCTCCGGGCAACCTTTCCTATTATTTTTACGTCTATGTAAATAGAAGTCCTGAGTAATTTGAAAATAATCAACATTCATAAAAACCAAATCCAACTCATCAGCGATGCCTCAGAAAATAGTAGGCAAGCGCAACACGTCATTTATCAGATGTATTCGCCAAAAATGCTCAGTGTATGCAGGATGTATGTCAAAGACATTCATAAAGCTGAGGAAGTGATGCTCGATGGCTTTTTAAATGTGTTTACCAATATTAAGGACTTTAAAAATCAAGGTAGTTTTGAAGGATGGATTCGGCGAATTGTAGTTAGAAAATGCATCGATTTTTTAAGGAAAAATTCAAAAATTAACTTTTCGGATGAAACCGAAATTGAAAATACGGGAGATACTGAATTTCAATGGAAGTATGAGGTTGAACACATTCAGCTTGCTATTGACAATTTGCCCGAAGGCTCCAAAATGATATTTAATCTTTTTGCAATTGAAGGGTATAAACATGAAGAAATTGCAGTTTTACTGAATATAACTGAAGGCACTTCTAAATCACAATTGCACAAAGCCCGAAAAATGCTTCAGCATAAATTAAAGGACCCAAAATCCAAAGCACATGGAAACAAATAATTTTGACAATCAAATAAAAAATCAAATGGAACAAAGAACGGTTGAGCCATCCCCAAAAAGCTGGGAACAGCTGCGTTCCAAATTGGATAAAAATGATAAAAAAACCTCGCCACTGTATTGGTGGATAAGCATTGCAGCTTCATTTCTGGTTGGAATACTTTTGATGGGCGTTTTTGTTGATTCAGAAAAGGGAACAATCAATAATATTGTGAATGAAGATTCCACTGAATTCAATACTGAAGCAGTTATTAATCCAGTTGTAGATTCAAACTTGCATGAAATCGAAAATCAAGAAACTGATGCTTCAACTTCAATAGTTGAAACCAAAAACGAGAAACCTTTTCATAAAGAACTCACGAATTTACCTAATTTAGAGAAAGAAAAATCAGCACCAAAAGAAGAATTCTCACCTGAAATTTCAGAATCAATCACCCAAATTGAAAGTCAACAAGAAAAAGTTATTATTGATGAAATTATTGCAAACATCAAACCTGGCAATGAGGTTTTAGATGATGAGATAGACGCTCTGTTAAATGAAGCTCTCGACAAAATAACAACACAAAAAGCAAATACAAATCCTGTCATCACCTCAAGCAGTTTGCTGGAAGATGTAGAGGGCGAAATTGAAGAATCCTTTAGAGAACGCATTTTTGAATTACTCAAAGAAGGTCTTATGCTTTCCCGTGAAGCAGTAGCAAATAGAAACCAATAATATTTTACAATTCATTCATTCATCAATCTGTCTTTTTTGAGGCACTTCTTTAAGAAGTGCCTTGATAAAGAAAAAATCAAATCAATCACTATGAAAACAAATGCATTTTATGTAACCATTTTTATGTGTTTCTTCACTGGGTTTTTAAGTAAGGCTCAAGAAACTACAATTGAAAAAATTGATCAACAAAAGGAAAAAATTTTTGAAGAGGAACGCGAAGCTTTACGAATCGAAGTGGAAAAAATCAATGAACAACTCGATGAAGAACAAATTGCTTTTGAAGAGGCAACAAATTTAAAACAACAAGCGGCCGAAAAACACGCACTAAATATTGAAAATAGAATTACTATTCTTGAGAACCAAATTGCTCTTAATGAGCGTAATAAGCCAGAGGGAGATTTTGAAAACGAACAAGAGTATATCAGCATTTTTAGTGAAGGCAACATTGTGAGAGTAAATTTCAAAAAAGAACGAAAATATGACCGCCGCACAACCAGCGATTTGGTTTTTGCAGTCGGGTTCAATAATGTAATTACAAAAGGAGAATCTTTGGACGACTCCCAATTTAAAATTGGTGGAAGCCGTTTTGCAGAGCTAGGCTGGGCTTGGAAAACAAGGGTGTTTAAAAATAGTAACTGGTTGCGATTCAAGTATGGATTTTCATTTCAATTCAATGGTTTAAAACCCATAAACAATCAAATTTTTGTGGAGCAAGGCGAGGAAACTGTTTTGGAGGAGTTTCCTTTAAATTTAGACAAATCAAAATTCAGGATGGACAATCTTGTGTTTCCCATTCACTTTGAAATGGGACCCTCAAAAAAAACCGAAGGAGAGAATTATTTCAGGTATTCAACCAGAAATTATATTAAATTTGGATTGGGAGGTTATGCCGGGTTCAATCTTGCGAATAAACAAAAGCTAAAGTTTGAAGAAGATGGAAACAGTGTAAAACAAAAACTCAAAGACGACTACAACACCAATAATTTTATTTATGGTTTAAGTGCTTATGTGGGATGGCGCACTGTGGGTCTTTATGCAAAATATGATTTGAACACGATTTTTAAAGACAATCCCGTTGAACAACGCAATGTCTCATTGGGCTTACGCTGGGATATGGATTAGCCAATTCAATATAATTATTGTTCAAAAGTTACTTACGTTCTTTTTCAGAAAATAAGTAACTTTACTTTTTTTAGAATTTATAAAAACCCTACAATTTCTTGATTTCAAGATCCACCATTGACCAAGTATTTGAAACCGCCCGAGTAGAGGAGGTGATAGGTGATTTTGTGCAACTTAAAAAAGCCGGTAGTAACTTCAAAGGTCTTAGTCCTTTTACAGATGAACGTTCTCCCAGTTTTATGGTTTCGCCTGTAAAACAAATTTGGAAAGATTTTTCCAGCGGAAAAGGTGGAAATGTAGTCGCATTTTTGATGGAACACGAGCATTTTACTTATCCCGAAGCCATCAAGTATCTCGCTAATAAATATGGAATCGAGATTGAAGAAACAGAGCAAACCAATGAAGAAAAAGAACAGGCAAACGAGCGTGAAAGCTTGTACTTGGTTAGTGAGTTTGCCAAAGATTATTTTCATACCACCCTTTTAAAATCTGAAGAAGGCAAGGCCATTGGACTTTCATATTTCAAAGAACGCGGTTTTACCGAAGATACCATCAAAAAATTTCAGTTGGGATATTCTCCCAATAGTTGGGATGCATTTACTACAGAGGCCATAAAAAAAGGATACAAGCTAGAATTCCTTGAAAAAACAGGATTAACCATCGTCAAGGAAGAAAAACAGTTTGACCGTTTCAAAGGCAGGGTATTATTTCCCATTTTGAGTATGAGCGGTCGTACTTTGGGTTTTGGCGGAAGAATTTTAACAAACGACAAGAAAGCAGCAAAATACCTCAATTCACCCGAAAGTGATATCTACCATAAAAGTAAAGTGCTGTATGGAATATTTCACGCCAAGCAAGCCATCGCTAAAGAAGACAATTGCTATCTGGTAGAAGGTTATACAGATGTCATTCAGTTTTCACAAACGGGCATTCACAATGTGGTTTCCTCTTCAGGAACCGCGTTGACAGAGGAACAAATAAGGCTCGTTAATCGTTTGACCAAAAACATCACCTTGCTTTTTGATGGCGATGCTGCCGGGTTGCGTGCATCATTACGTGGCGTAGATTTGATACTTGAGCAAGGAATGAATGTCAAAATATGCACTTTCCCGGAAGGAGAAGACCCTGATAGTTTTGCTCGAAAAAACTCACTGGAAGAACTCACCCTTTACTTGGAAGAAAACGCCCGTGATTTTATCAATTTTAAAGCAGCTGTTCTGGTAGATGAAACAAAAAATGACCCAGTTAAAAAAGCTGACACAATAAGAGATATGGTTGTGAGCATTTCAAAAATTCCCGATGTAATCAAACGGGAAATTTATGTTCAGGAGTGTTCGCGCATTATGGATATTTCTGAAGAAGTTTTGTTCAACAGTTTGGCTCAGATACTTTCAAAAAATAAAAAAGAGCAAGCAAAATCAGCTTCAAAAAATACCGAGAAGCCATTTGAGGTTTTAAGTCAACAGTCACAACCCACAGAGAAGATTGATGTTAAATTTCAACTCGAAATGAAAATTATCGAGTTATTACTTCTATATGGAGGTGATGAAGAACTATTTGAAGATTTAATACTTCACACCAATGAAGATGGTGAGGTTACTCTCTTGCCTGAAAAAAAGGAATTGAAGGTGCATCAAAAAGTTTTTTTAGACTTACAGCAGGATGAAATGGAGTTTACAAACCCTGTTTTTCAAGAATTGTTTAATTCAATCATTGCAAATTATCAAAATGAAACCCCTTTGCAAACAGAAAGTTTCATAGCCCAACTTGAATTTGAAAAAGCAAAAATCATCACTGATATTTTTATGGAAGAAGAAAAATATCACCTGCACGATTGGGAGCGCAAAGAAATTTATGTAAAAGATAAAAAACAGTCCATAAGTCAGTTACTCAACGAAACTATTTTACATTTAAGAAAATTACTCATTGCCAGACAAATCAACAGTCTCGCTAATGAAATCAATCAAAAAGAGGAAGAAGCAAAACAAGAATTGCTTCAAACGATTTTGGAATATAAAAAGCTCGAAGTAATGCTTTCGCGAAAGTTGGAAACTGTCATTAGAAGATTTGATTAAAAAAAAGGCTGTCAATCAAGACAACCCTTTTTTATTTTATAAAATCGAAAATAGTTTAAAATCAAACCTTCAGCTAAACTGAAACATCCTTGATTGATGTATCAAATCTGCCAGATTATCTACTTTTAATTTTTTAAGTAAGCGCGTTTTGTATGTGCTCACAGTTTTTTCATTGATTTCTAGAGCACTTGCGATATCTTTATTTCGCTTGCCATTAGACAACAGATTAAGGACTTCGATTTCTCTTGATGAGAGTTTTTTATACCTGCTCAAAACACTGCTTTCACC
>JANSXN010000035.1 GCA_024742935.1 Flavobacteriaceae bacterium | reverse complement strand
TTTTGGATTACCTCTGGGTGATCCAGAATAAAACCACTCCTGCAAATACAAGCCTGATTGTTTCACAATCGACTTTTTATTTTTTCCGCCATCTTAAAAACTTCGTTTTCGAGGGCTCCAAAAATAAAAAGCCTGATAGCTATTCGCTACCAGGCTTGTGCTTGATGTGGGTCATACTGGATTCGAACCAGTGACTTCCACGTTGTCGACGTGACACTCTGAACCAACTGAGTTAATGACCCGGAATTTTAAACTAAGATAATTAAAAAAACCCACACTTATGTGCGGGTTTTTGCTTGATGTGGGCGATGAGGGATTCGAACCCCCGACCCCCTCGGTGTAAACGAGGTGCTCTGAACCAACTGAGCTAATCGCCCGCTCTTTCACTAAGCGGATGCAAATATAGATGACTTTTTCATTACCCGCAACATATTTTTTAAAAAAATCAAATAATTTCAGAAACTACAAAAGTGCTGCCGCCCACAAATATTAAATCTTCAAGACCTGAATTTTTTAGAGCGGCCTTATAAGCATTCCTTACTGAAGAAAACCCAATTCCAATTAGACCGGCTCTAATTGCTTTTTCTTCTAAAACTGACACATCCAGACCCCTTGGTATTCCCGGTTTACAATAATAATAATGTGCCTTTTTTGGAAACATTTCAAGCACATCTTCTACATTTTTATCTGACACAAACCCTAAAACTATATGCAAACTCTTCTTTTTTTCGGCATCAAGTTGCTTTAATACATAAGTCAACCCTTCTTTATTATGTGCCGTGTCACATATCACTTTAGGTGCTTTTTGCAACACCTGCCATCTGCCCATCAACCCGGTATTTGAAACTACTTTTTTAAAACCAGTTTTAATCGCTTTTTCAGGTATCTGAAATTTATTTTTCTGATTTAAAACCTGAATAACCGTAAGAACCGTTTGTTTGTTTTTAACTTGATAAGCTCCTTTTAAATCTGTTTCAACATTTTGAAAGGAACGTACTTCGGCGAAAGTGATTTCAGCATTTTTTTCAGAGGCGACAGATTCAAATACTTCTTTTGTTTCAGGAGTTGATTCGCCTATTACAACAGGTATATTCTGTTTGATAATTCCTGCTTTTTCTTTCGCTATAGCGGAAAGCGTATTTCCTAAAAAAGCAGTGTGATCCATGCCAATATTTGTGATGACTGAAATTTCAGGTGTAATAATATTTGTGCTGTCTAATCTTCCGCCCATTCCAACTTCTATTACAGCAACATCAACTTGTTCGCTACTAAAATAATCAAACGCTAGTCCCACAGTCATCTCAAAAAAAGATAGGGAATGTGACTCAAAAAAAGATTTGTGATTCTTAATAAAAGAAGTCACTTTCCTCTTGGGAATCATCTGCCCGTTTATCTTGATGCGTTCTCTAAAATCTTTTAAGTGTGGCGAGGTATATAATCCCACTTTATAACCGGCCTCCTGCAATACAGACGCCAGCATATGGCTCACAGAACCTTTTCCGTTTGTTCCGGCAACGTGAATGCTTCTAAAGGTATTTTCGGGGTGACCTAAATGTGTTGCCAGCTTAAGGGTGTTGCTCAAATCTTTTTTGTAAGCAACACCACCCACACGTTGATACATTGGCAACTGAGCAAATAGCCAGTCTAAAGTTTGGTTATAATTGATAGTTGTAATTTTAGTGAATGATAACTTTTTTAGTGACCTCCTGATTGTCTGCTTTGATTTTCAAAAAATAAGTCGCATTTGTAAACTGCTCCACATTTAACTTGATTTCATTTTGACTGTCATTGAAAACTTCTGAGTATATAACGCGCCCTAATGGGTCATAAAAAATCACCTCAACTTTTTGATACACTTTGTTTAACTTGATGTTGACAAAATCACGAGCCGGATTTGGATATACACTCACACCTATAGTTTCCTCAGGAGAATTGATACCTAAAATATTACCAGAAAGGTCAATTTTATAACTTGATCTGCCATAAGTCGGAGCATACAGCATTTCAGTGGGTTCATGAATGTGAATATCTGTTACCACAACAGAAGGCATATTTTCGCCAAGAATTTCCCAGTTTACCCCTTCGTCACCTGAAGCCATAACACCGATATCTGTAGCTAAAAATAAATTTCCATAAACGTCTTTTGCAATCGAATTTATTGGAACATCCTGTAAACTTGTTGAAATATCTGTCCATGTAGCGCCATTGTTTGTTGACTTGTAAACGTGACCAACGTCTTCACCATAGCGGTAACCGGAGAAGGTAACATAAATGGAATTAACATCTTCCCTGTCTGTTAGAACTTTTGTGACCCAGCGGTTGGGTAAATCATTGGAAATTTTGGTCCAGTTTCCGCCACCATTTTGTGTAATCCAAACGTTGCCATCATCAGTTCCTACAACAATTTTATCACTATCCAATGGGGAGATACTTATAGAAATTATAGTGCCATAGACCAAATTTCCGGGATGTGGACCGTTTGACAAATCAGGGCTGATTGCTGTCCAGTTTCCTGCAGCATTTACAGATTTATACAATCGGTTTGCACCATAATATAGTGTTTGTGGATTTACCGGATCGAAAGCAATGGGTGTATCCCAATTTTTTCTGTCTGCACCTGAAATCCCTGATGTCGCGTTAAAAAAACTTGCTGCGTTATTAACAGATTTTATCAAATTGCCATATTGTGAAAGCGCATAAATAATATTGGTGTTTGAGGGATCCACCAATGGTTGAAAACCATCACCACCTGTTATGATTACCCAGTCATTTAATCCCCCTGTTGTGGTTCGCATGGTACTGTTGTCCTGTGCGCCGCCATATATTTTTTCGGGGTTTTGAAAATCGACGTGAAATCTGTAAAATTGCGTAATGGGAAGGGTTAAATCCTTGATTGAGGAAGCTCCGTCATTGCTGCTTTTGTAAAATCCGCCATCGTTTCCTAATAAAACCTCTCCCGGAACCGATGGGTTAAAAGCGAGTGCATGCTGATCTACGTGTACATTTGGAAAAGAATTAAACCAACTAGTACCTCCATTTGTTGATTTTTGAACCGTCAATCCAAGATAATAAATCGTATTTTCATCAGTTGGATCAACAAAAATTCCTTCAAACCACCAGTGAAAGCCAACATTTGTCAATTGATTGGAATTGACTGCTGTCCAGCTATCACCACCATTAATTGTTTTGTAAACACCTTGCACATTTCCAATCGCATCTGCATACATAGCATAGAGCACATTGGGATTGGATTTTGAAATATCAATACTTATACGTCCTTTTTGTGCAGGTAAAACGGGGAGTCCATTGGTTAGTTCTGTCCAGGAATTACCACCATTTGTAGTTCTATAGATTCCCGAGGTTTCTCCTCCATATTGCCTTGCGTTGGGCCTTCTTATGCGTTCCCAGCTTGTTGCATAAACGATATCACCGTTTGTGGGGTGAATAGCCATATCAATCACTCCTGTTGAGTCACTTACAAACAAAACTTGTTCCCAGTCATTTCCTCCATTTGTTGTTCTATAAACACCTCTGTTGTTATCTTTTCGAAATAATGGCCCCATTGCAGCAACATAGATTCTTTCATCATTATTGGGGTCTATTTTAACTTTTCCGATACTTCCAACGTTTGAGAGGCCTTTATTTTCCCAGGTAATTCCACCATCGGAGCTTTTGTAAACTCCATCCCCATCATAGGCTAAGGATCCTCCTCCTGCATTGGGCTCACCGGTTCCAACCCAAACCAAGTCAGAATTATTTTGTGACAACTCAATATCTCCAATAGAGAGAAAGGGTTGATCATCAAAAACAGGCACCCAATTTGCGCCCGCATTGGTGGTTTTAAAAATCCCACCACTGGCAGCACCCACATAATAAGTGTCTTGGGCTTCAGGTGCAATTTCTATGTCTGTAATTCTTCCTCCAATGTTTGTGGGTCCAGCAAATTCCCATAGAAGGTTTGAATTTCTATTTTGTAAATTTTCTTTTCGCCACAGTTTTCCTTCCTCATAAGCGCCTGCTTTAATCACATCAAGCGGATAAGCGCGCTGCATAAATAATATATCCTTGGGTAGTTTATTACTTTTAGCTGTTTCTTGTGGAGTGCTTGTATTGTAATCACATCCAAATAAAAATAAAACAAGTGGAAAAAAATAAATCAATCTGATCATAGCAACGATTTTAAGCTATAAAGATAAAGAAATAATCAGGTAATTTGTTTGGTTTTATTCCGAAAGGGAAAAGCGGTAGATAATGCGTCCCAACTGTCTGGCCGGTGCATTTGAATCACTGTTAAACTTGGTTTCCAAAGCGGCCTGTCTGGCTGGATCCAGCAGGCATTTTGAGTTGTTTGTGGTTCCTCTTACACCGGGAATGGCTTTGGTCACATTTCCGTTACGGTCCACATCAATATCAACTACAACAATTCCTTCCTGGTTACATTCCTGAACGATAATTTTTTTAACAATGGCTCTTCTTCCGCCAAGGAGGTAATTGCCATCGCCGTCCAGTCCTTTGCCTATTCCATAGTAGCTACTGGCATTGGGGTCACCATCAGGGTTTCCTTTGTCGCCGGCTTTTGAATCGTTTCCTTCTCCACTCTGCGCAGTGCCTTCCTGTTTAGGAGCATTCAATATACTTGATAAGGCATCTGTGGTAGATTGATCGGGTTTTGGTTCCACTTTGGGAACCTCTTTGGGTTTGGTTTCAACAGGTGTGGTTAACTGTTTGGGTTTTTCTTCCTTTTGAATCACCGGAGCATCAGTATTCTCTTGAGTCACAACTTCTTCTTCCACAATGGGCTCAGGTGTGGTTTCGGTTTGTTGCTGTGTTTGAGAAGGCGATGTTTGCACTTGTTCAAGAGGTTGAACATCACCACTACCAAAGTCGGTTGTGCCAAAATTAACGGCAATTCCCTGCTCAATGGGCGGATCAAAATATTTCAAACCAAAAAGAAACAGCAACAACACAATCGCCACGTGTATGATTACAGTGATTCTGAAACTCTTCTTTTCTTCTTCGGTTTTGAAAAAACTCATACTTCTAACTTTAGTTAGGTTTTACAGCCAACACAATTTTATATCTGTTTCTATTGGCAATATCCATAATCTTTACAGCATGTTGAATGGGCACACCCTCTTCAGCTCTTAAAATGATCGTGGGCTCTGACTGGCCTTGTAATTCTCTTTTTATAAAATTTTCAACAGCCTGCTCACTCACTCGTTCTTTATCAACATAATAATCCAAATCCTTTGTAATACTCACTGAAAGGTTTTGCTGGTGTGTGGTTTTCCCCTTAGCCGTTGGCAACAACAAGTCAAGTGCATCCGGGGTAATTGCCGGTGAGGTTAACAAGAAAAAAACCAAAAGCAGAAACACGATGTCTGTCATCGAACTCATGCTAAAAGTAGCATCTATTTTATTTCTTCCGCGTAGCTTCATACTAAGAGGGTTCGTTTAATAAGTCCAGGAAATCAACAGCATTTGCCTCCATACTGTGTACTACTTTATCTGTGCGCACTACCACGTGGTTGTATGCCATATAAGCAATGATACCCACAATTAAACCTGCTACTGTTGTGGTCATTGCTGTATAAATACCTTCTGCTAGTTGACCCATTTCGGCTTGACCACTACTGGTTGCCAATTGATGAAAGGCAAGAACCATACCGATAACGGTCCCCAGGAAACCAATCATTGGGGCAGCACCTGAGATTGTAGCAAGTACACTTACATTTTTTTCCAATTTATACACTTCAAGACGACCGGCATTTTCAATAGCTGTGTTGATGTCTTCCAACGGACTTCCAATTCTTGAAATTCCTTTTGCTGTTAAGCGAGAAACAGGAGAATTGTTTTGTGCACAAAGTATTTTTGCTCCCTGTAAATTTCCAGATGCTACTTGCTCCCTTATTTGATGCATAAAATTCTTATCAATTTTTGAAGCTGCTTTTATGGCAAAAATTCTTTCAAAATAAATGTAAACCGCTACAAAAAGCAGCACAAAAAGAATGGCAATGATTATGATGGCACCTGGACCACCATTCATTATTAATTCAAAAACCGATAGGGTTTTTTCAACAGATTCCGGGTCGAGTTCTTGAAGGGTTTCATCAACTCCTTCTTGCATAAAGGCTGTTAGCATAGTGTGTAAATTGTTTTTAAGTTAACGAAAGTTACTCTGGTAAATTGTGATTTGAAATTAAATTAACTGCTTTAAAGCGATTTCAAAGGCAGTCCTGCTAATACCGGTTTTACTACTATTATTGTCAAATGTATTTTGAATGGCATTTTTAATGGTTATAGAAGTGTCGTTAAAAATGGCTTCGTCTGTCATTTGAACGCGGCGCTCCATGAAGTAGGCAAACACTCTTGCCATTCCACAGTTTGCTATAAAATCAGGAATTAGGCTCACTTTAGCATCTGTAGCTTCCATAATAGAACCAAAAAATATTTCTTTATCTGCAAAAGGAACATTGGCTCCGCTTGAAATCACTTCAAGTCCTGATGCTATCATACCATCAATTTGATTTTGCGTAACTAAACGAGAAGCAGCACAAGGTGCAAAAACTTCAGCTTTTAGGCTCCAAATACGTTCGTTTATTTCTTCAAAAGGTATCATTTGGTCAGAAACCAAGGTATTTCCATCTTTATTAAGGAATAATTGAGTTATTTCTTCGAAAGTGAACCCATCTTCATTAATAACACCTCCCACTCTGTCAATAATTCCTACCACTTTAGCTCCCATTTGTGCGAGATAAAATGCTGCTGCAGAACCCACATTACCAAAACCTTGAACAATGGCTCGTTTTCCTTTAACAGTTCCACCATAAATATCATAAAAATGGCGTACAGCTTCGGCAACACCATAACCGGTAATCATGTCGGCTACTGTGTATTTTCTGGTAATGTCTGGAGAGTAATTGGTGTTTTCCAACACTTTGATTACGCCCTGCCTTAATTGACCAATGCGGTTGATTTTATCGGCTTCGGTGGGTTGAAAATGCCCTGAAAAAACCCCTTCCTGCGGGTGCCATACACCACAATTTTCAGTAATGGGAATGACTTCGTGTATTTCGTCCACATTCAAGTCACCTCCGGTTCCATAATAAGCTTTTAAAAGTGGAGAAACTGCTTTGTACCAGCGCTCCAGCACTCCTTTTTTTCTGGGGTCTTTGGGGTCAAAGTTAATTCCGGACTTTGCTCCACCAATAGCGGGACCGGAAACAGTAAACTTTACTTCCATTGTTTTGGCAAGTGAGAGCACTTCGTTTTGGTCAAGACCTTCCCGCATGCGAGTTCCTCCACCGGCTGCACCTCCTCTTAGTGAGTTGATTACTGTCCAGCCTTCAGCTTCGGTTTCGGGATCATTCCAGTGGAATACTATTTCGGGTGATTTGTCTTCAAACTTTTGGAGTAACTCTTTCATTAAATTTTGTTTATTGTGGTCGTTAGCTGTTTTAAATATCGCGTCACAAATATAAAAACTTAGCAGGGTTTGTGTTGACTTTTATGTATTTTTTAGGAATGAAAAATAAAACTCGCTTAAAACCTAAAAATTTTTCCTGAAGAGTGATCCCTCTCAGCACCCGTCACACTTGCTAAACAATTAACTTCACCACGCAATTTTAAAACGCCCAACAATCCAAAAACCAATGCTTCTTTGTATTCAATAAGCTCTTTTGACGGAAGTACAAGATTAATTTTTTTTTGGTTTTTTAGTCTTTCCAAAAGGTACCAATTATATGTTCCTCCCCCCGACACCAATACTGATGTGTTTACTTTGAATGTGTTTGCTAATTGAATCGCAATGTGTTCTGTAAACGTGTGCAACAAATCTTCTGTGCTTGCTTTCGTTTTATCTAATATTGGAAAAATATGCTTTTGAACCCATTCCAAACCCAGGGATTTTGGGTGTGAAAGATTGTAATATTCCAACGCATTAAGATGCTGTAAAAGCTCAGGAATCAATCTTCCTTTTTTTGCCATTTGTCCATCTTCATCAAAAGGAATACCCAGTTTCTCTGCCAACGCATTTAAAACGATATTCACCGGACAAATATCAAAAGCGATTCTCTTATTGTTATCTTCATAGGACACATTTGCAAATCCGCCTAGATTGAGGCAGTACTCATATTCAGGGAATAGCAATTGGTCACCAATGGGAACCAATGGCGCACCCTGCCCTCCCAATGCTACATCTTGCACCCTGAAATCACAAACCACTGTTTGTTGAACGTAATCGGCCAATTCCGGCAAATTGCCAATTTGAAGTGTCACGCCTTTTTCTAGTTGGTGCAAAATGGTATGCCCATGGGAACAAATCGCATCAATTCCCGTCCCCAACTGAGCTTGGGGAGGAATCCCGTCAATACTACTAATAAACCTTTTTATAATTCCCCCAAGATACTGCGTGTACTCTTTATTTAGCGTCAGTAGGTCCTTATCACAAAGATAAACCCCGTTTTGCAACCGTTTTTTCCAAGTTTCAGGGTATGTGATGGTTACTGCTTTATGAATTTTATAGGTCCAGGTATTGCTTTTCGCGAAAGCGATATAGGCCAAATCAACACCATCAAGTGACGTGCCGCTCATAACTCCTACAACGTTGTAGTTTTTTGGTAACATTTCGTAAAATTAACGGTAATTATTGAAAAAATGATGGTAAAAAAGTATCTTTGTGCACCTTTTATAAATACCACACTATGGACTTTAACCTTTCTGAAGAACATATCATGATTCGCGATGCGGCGCGTGATTTTGCAAAAACCGAACTACTTCCCGGCGTGATTGAACGCGATAACAAACAAGAATTTCCTGCTGAGCAAATCAAAAAAATGGGTGAGCTGGGCTTTATGGGAATGATGGTTCCCCCGGAATATGGTGGAAGTGGTATGGATACAACCTCCTATGTTTTGGCAATGGAAGAAATTTCTAAAATAGACGCATCAGCCTCTGTGGTGATGTCTGTTAACAATTCATTAGTGTGTTATGGATTGTATGCTTATGGAACTGAAGAACAAAAACAAAAATATTTAATACCACTTGCATCCGGACAAAAGCTTGGCGCTTTCTGTCTTTCTGAACCTGAAGCCGGTAGTGATGCAACTTCGCAAAAAACGACTGCCATTGACAAAGGTGACCATTACATTATTAACGGTACCAAAAACTGGATTACAAACGGTGGCAATGCTGATATTTACCTTGTGATTGCACAAACCGATAAAGAAAAAAAACACCGGGGCATCAACGCTTTTATCCTTGAAAAAGGAATGCCCGGTTTTGAAGTAGGACCCAAAGAAGACAAACTCGGTATTCGCGGGAGTGACACACATACTTTGAACTTCAACGACGTAAAAGTTCCAAAGGAAAACCGCATTGGCGAAGATGGGTTTGGGTTTACTTTTGCGATGAAAACGTTATCGGGTGGGCGCATTGGAATTGCTGCACAAGCGCTAGGAATTGCTTCAGGAGCTTATGAGCTTGCCCGTGATTATTCAAAAATAAGAAAAGCCTTTGGTACAGAAATTTGTAACCATCAGGCCATTGCTTTCAAACTGACTGATATGCTTGTGGAAATTGAATGCGCCAGACATCTGGTGATGAAAGCTGCCTGGGAAAAAGACAACGGAATGAATTATGATATGAGCAGCGCCATGGCAAAGCTAAAAGCATCTGAAGTGGCAATGAAAGTTTCTGTTGAAGCGGTGCAAGTTCACGGCGGAAACGGTTATGTGAAAGAATACCACGTGGAACGCCTGATGCGTGATGCCAAAATCACTCAAATTTATGAAGGAACGAGTGAGATACAGAAGATTGTGATTTCAAGGGGGTTACTTAAAGATTAGATTTAAAAATCACAAGCACCAAATCTTAGATAAATTACAAATTACAAGCACCAAATTCCAAAAAAAAACAAATTGGAATTTGGTGCTTCTTTTTTGGAATTTTAAATCTACATAAAGAAATTCCAAACCAATCCAAAGCGTACTTTGGCATCTCTAAAAGGGTGACCGGGGGCTGAGAAATAGTTTTTCTCACCAAACAAAGCATTAAAATGTTCCCATTTAATGTAGATGCGTGTTTGGCTTATTTTTGCATTAACAAACAAATCGAGCAATGGAAAATCCCCGAATTCCTGGTTGTTTTGCAAATAAAATTCTGCCAAAACAGGGTCATAGGCATTCATTTCATAAGAAGTAAAATACTTGCCGGTGATGCCTGTTTGTAAAAAAAGTGCATTCCTGAAAAAATGATTGGAATAATAAATACTGGCACGTCCTAAAAAATCGGGTGCTTTGAAAACTTCCTGCCCTTCAATAATGTTTTGATAGGTAAGTTGTGCATTTAGAGAAAATTTTCCGAAATCAAATTGTCGTTTGGCTTCCAGTTTGAGGTAATTTACGGTTCCATCATACTGAAAAGGGCTTGTGGTGGTATCTGCTGCTGTTCGTGTGAAATAAGTATAATCTTCAATTCTGGAAAAACTCACAGATGCATCCAGTAATTTTTTGGAGATAACTTCAAATTGTAATTGCTGTGTTTTGATGTTCTTGAAATTGTTTTGCCAGTTGTAATTCACATAATCACTTTGGTATAATTGAAAGTGATAATCGGGCGCTACAGAGTTAATAAACATTGTGGCCTTGGCTTTGTTGTTTTCATCGAGTTCAAAAGAGGCGCTTCCCAAAAGATAATTTCCATCATAATCTCCTGAAATATTAAGAGCCGCTTTTCCAAAAAGTTCAAATCCCCGATACTCTTTTTGATAAGACGCACCGGCTTCAACAACGTTTCCTTTCAACCGATTGGTAATGCGTTCATTGTCAAGAATCAACACACTATTGTATCCATAATTGAAATCTGTAAACCCTAAAGACACTTTTACATTTCCGAGAAGATTGTTTCTAAAGTCTGCATATCCTTGAGCATAAAATTCTTCAAGTGTTACCCGATCTTTTAAATTTTGAGTAGCATAAGCAGGTCCAAACTCATCAAATGGGTTCTCTTGTTCAAAACGGTAAAATTTATCCTCAAAACTAACTGTGTTTCCTAACCTAAGGGAAGTATATGAAAGGGAGTCTTTATAATTGATGAGTGCATAATCATGTTCTAAATGAAATCGTTTGCCTTTTAGGATATTTTCAGCATCTTCAAAGTTTACTTCCAGCCTTCCTCGATCTCTGAAGTCATCAGTATTATTGATGAAGAATGGAATGAAATCAGGTTTTAATCCGCCGTTTTCCTGATTGAGTAAATCCTGAAAAACGATGTGTGCCCTCAGATTATAGCGATTGTTTTTAGTTGTGTAATTTGATGTAAACCGAAAGTTACCTGTGCTGGTAAGTGTGTTTTGATAATTTCCTAATGAACGCACACCTTTGTAGGCAATCGAAAAATTAAATTGTTCTGAAGTATTGATGGTAAAAAAGGCGTCGAGTTGTTGCCCTTGTTCAAATGTCGTTTTAAAGTAAAGTTCGGTGAGTGGCGTGGGTACATGAAAATAATTAATATCTTCAATTTCCATATAATTAAAATGGCGTGCTCTCGCCCCCATTCTGGGTTTTAATCGCAAGTCATTAAAATTATAAACAAGTGTGTTGTAAGTCTGACCCACATTGGCAAAAGGCATTAATTGATAATCATCCTTTCTTAAATAATTGTATTTATAATCTTTAAAAATTGTGAGTGTGGTATCAAGAATAGTCGTGTCTCGCTCATATGAGATGATTTTATATTCAGAAATCAGAGGTTTTTCACCCTCAAAATTCACATTGGTATCGCCCATATTAGGTCGGTCATCATTTCCTGTATTTGTTGGTAAATTTTGTTGTTGAATAAAAGGCTGGTCTCTGTCTTGTGAAAAAAGCAAAGCTGTACTTAGCGAAAGCATTAAAAGTACAAGTGATTTTTTCATTCGGAAATGTGTCTTGAAAAGTTTAAGATGACAAAGTTATTTATTTTAACGCAAATTGCTACTTTTAAATTTTAAATGTTAGCATTAAAAATTCATAAAGACAAATTTGAATGTGGCACCGATGAAGCCGGAAGGGGGTGCCTTGCAGGTCCTGTGACTGCTGCTGCGGTTATTTTACCTGATGATTTTGCAAATAGTTTGCTTAATGATAGCAAACAACTTTCGCTTTTAAAGCGAAATAATTTGAAACCTCTAATTGAACAGGAGGCCATCGCTTTTGGTGTTACACACGTGATGATGGAAGAAATTGACAAAATTAATATTTTGCAAGCCTCCATTACAGGTATGCACCGTTCCATTGCAAAACTCAAACTCCAACCTGATTTTATTGCAGTTGATGGAAATAAATTCAGGGATTTTGAAAACATCCCACATCAATGTGTCGTAAAGGGTGATGCTAAATATTTACATATTGCTGCAGCATCAGTTTTGGCAAAGACCTATCGGGATGCGTTTATGGAAAAAATTCACGAGGAATTCCCAATGTACAACTGGAGACAAAACAAAGGCTACCCCACTAAAGAACATCGAGATGCCATTATAAAATATGGTATTACCAAATACCATCGCAAAAGTTTTAGACTTTTACCGGAGCAACTTCAGATTGAATTTTGATTTCTCTTTTCTATTATAGCTATATTTGCATCAAACCTCAATAAAAATGAAACAAGTTTGGTTACTTCTTCTATTAGTATTACTAGCCGGCTGCAGCTCTGAAAAAGAAAAAAAAGGCAACCTAAGCCATTACATCCCTGATGAAACGTCACTATTAATTAAAAGTACTAACTTCTCAACTCTTTCATCAGACATTAAAAACAACAGTTTTCTAGCGGCGTTCTCAAAAATGCCATTTCATACTTTTTTTTCAGATAATTTGGAGTTTGCCGGCTACATAAACCCCGCTTCAGAAGTCTTATTGAGCACTACTTCAGAAAATGACAGCACCCATCATCTTACCCTAATCACAAGACAACACCCGGGCCATTCCATCCCTGAAAAAACACTTGAAACACTCAGTTATGAGGATATTTCGCTTCAACGATTGACACTCAATAACAGCATTATTTATACAACAATGGTTGACAGCGTTTTCATTGCAAGCAGTTCACAAAAAATACTGGAAACCCTTTTGCTAAAGCGAAAAAACAACAAACTCAAACCCATTAGCACTCAATTTGAAAGAGCCTATAGCACACTTGGAGCTCAAGATATTTCAATTATGGTCAATGCAGAACGATTTAGTGAAGTACTGCAAAAAGCGTTTCCAAAAACTGAAAAACTTCCACCTTTTGCCTCTTGGATTTCACTTGATGCTGAAGTACAGCCCGGCCAATTAAAATTAAATGGTATTGCACTGGCACATGACACAATACCACAGCTATTGACTGTTTTTAATGGCACAAACCCCCAGAAAAACTTACTTGCAATGGTCACGCCCACCTCGGCCTCAGGTTTTGTTTCCTATACTTATGATGATTTTGACGTAGTCCAAAAAAATCTAGCACCTTTTCAGCAAAAAAATGATACGCTTGCAGATAATGCCGCATTGTTTGCTTCCTTAAATGAAATTGGAGTCATCACAAAAGATTCAGAAAAAATTATTGGGATGCATGCGATTAGTGGAACTATTACAAAAGAACTTTTAGAACCCCTACTTGAAAATCATTCTGAGTTTAGAGATGTGTCCATTAAAAAACTAAAAGATACTGCTGTATTTAAAAACACATTCAACCCTTTAATTACATCCACACCAACATATGCTGCCCAGCTGGAAGACTTTTTTGTTTTTACAGATAACACCTCTGCCCTTGAGGAAATTATCACCCAGTTTTTAAACGAAACGACACTTGGAAATTTACCATATTATGAAGAACATATGGCAAAATTGAGCAGTGAAAGCTCAATTCTTCTTATGGGAATTTTACCCAATCTAAAAGAACATATCATTGGAAAAGTGTCTGATGCAAATAGAAAAAATGTGAGCGATTTAAAATTGGGCAGCCACCGATTGCTGGCACTTCAATTTGTTTATGACAGTCATTTTGCACACGTAAATGGCATTGTTATGGAAACACAATCCCAAAGCCGTGGTACTGGTGTATCGCAGCTTTTTGCAATCAATCTTGAAAATGAACTATTGAGCAGACCTCAATTTTTTTCCAACCATATTTCAAAGGGAAAAGACATCGTTGTTCAGGATGTAGCAAACAAGCTCCACCTGATTAGTGCACAAGGAAGAGTCCAATGGACTAAACAAATAGACGGGCCCATTTTAGGTGAAATTCAGGAGGTAGATTTGTTGCGCAATGGCAGAATTCAAATGGCGTTTGCAACAAAAAATACTTTTTATATTCTTGATAGAAATGGCAAAGAAGCGAACCCTTTTCCATTGAAATTTAAGGATGACATCACCCAGCCATTAGCTATTTTTGATTATGATAATAACAGGAATTACAGATTTGTAATAACTCAGGGAAGAGCTATTTTGATGTATGACTCACAAGGCAAATCAGTGAGTGGCTTTACTTTCAAAAAGGCAGAATCAAAAGTTGTGCTTCCTCCAAAACACATACGAATTTCAAACAAAGATTATATACTTATTGCCGAGGAAAATGGAAAGCTCAATATCCTTCACAGAACCGGTAAGATAAGGGTTGGTGTTAATTCTAAGTTTGATTTCGGCGAAAGCCAAGTTTATTCAGAGGACGCTAATTTTGTGTTTTTAACTTCAAAAGATGAAAAGGTGTCAATAAACCAAAGCGGAAAAGTATCAACCCAAAACCTGGGTTCTTCATCTAAAAATGTTGTTTGGGAGCTATCCGGAAATACAAAGGTTACTTTAGATGACAATATTTTGCGCATCAACAATCAAAAAGTAGAGTTGCCTTTTGGACTTTATACAACCCCAAAAATCTCTGTAAGTAACCGCCGCATCTTGATTTCCATTACCGATTTACAGCAGCAACGCACTTATGTTTACAACTCTTTAGGCGAATTGCTGTCAAACTTTCCGGTTTATGGAACCTCAATAATGGAACTTAGTGATGCTACCAATAACGGTAGGCCAAATGGTGTTGTTAAAGGTGGATCTAAAGAGGTAGTGCTTTATGAGGTGAATTGACTTAGCTCAACTCACTAGACACAATATGGGCTTCAAAAAGTCTTGTGAAATGCTTAATCAATTTTTGCTTTACCTCTTCCATAGAAATAGTTGCTACTCCAAGTTCAACGTTGAGTGATGTAACAGCTTTTTCCCTGATTCCGCAAGGAATGATATTGTCAAAATAGCCCAGATTTGCATTTACATTGAACGCAAAACCGTGCATGGTGACCCACCGGCTGGAACGCACACCCAGGGCACAAATTTTTCGTGCAAACGGTGTACCCACATCAAGCCAAACCCCAGTTTCACCTTTAGAGCGTTCTGCTTTAATATTGTATTCTGAGAGTGTAAGAATCACCATTTCCTCCAAAAACCGCAGGTACTTATGGATGTCTGAGAAAAAGTTTTCCAAGTCAAGAATTGGATAACCCACCACCTGACCCGGACCGTGATAGGTTATATCTCCTCCCCGGTTGATTTTGTAAAAAGTTGCTCTTTTCTCAAGGAGCTGTTCTTTATTGAGCAGCAAGTTATCCATATCGCCACTTTTACCAAGTGTGTAAACGTGGGGATGCTCTACAAAAAGAAAATAATTTTGAGTTTCTAAGCCGGCATTTTCTCTTCGGTTTTTGATTTTGGCATCAATAATCGACTGAAAAAGAGTTTCCTGATAATCCCAAGTTTCCTTAAAATCTTTAGAACCCAAATCGTGAAGGGTAACTTTTTTATTCATCTTACAAAGGTACAGCAGATTCTAAACACGGGATATAGATTTGATATAAATTTAATTTAGGTTTAAAAATTCAATTTAAAATTAAACCCAAACAAATTAATTTTACTATCTTTGCCGACTGATTACCAGAGAGGTAATTTTACATAAAAATCATTTAAATAATATTGGCATGTACCCAACAAAAGAAGACAAAGAAAAACTCTTTAAAAAACACGGTAAATCTGAGAAAGATACCGGATCTGCTGAAGGTCAAATCGCCCTTTTCACATCAAGAATTGAGCATTTATCAGCTCACTTAAAAAAGAACATTCACGATTACAACACAGAGCGTTCTTTGGTAAAACTAGTAGGAAAAAGAAGATCCTTACTTGATTACCTTATGAAAAAGGATATCAATAGATACCGTGCTATTGTAAAAGAATTAGGATTAAGAAAATAATTTTAAATGGGGCTTTATGCCCCATTTTTTTATAATACCTGCCTCAGGCAGTTTCTGAAAAAGCTACACTTTTAGTTTTTCATTGGTCAACACTACTACACAACACAACGACCATTGTTTAACCAAACAAACACTATTGTTTGTTTATTTTTAATTTATTATGATACCAAAAGTTTACAAAGAGGTTATTGACCTTGGTGACGGTAGAGAAATTTCTATCGAAACCGGAAAATTAGCAAAACAAGCCCACGGGTCTGTTGTTGTGCAAATGGGAAAAGCTATGTTACTATGTACCGTAGTTTCTTCTTACAAAGAAAGTACCATGGATTTCTTTCCATTAACAGTTGATTACAGAGAAAAATTTGCAGCTGCAGGTCGTTATCCCGGTGGTTTCTTCAAAAGAGAAGCAAGACCCAGTGACGGCGAAGTATTGACGATGCGAATAGTGGATCGCGTATTACGTCCGCTTTTCCCTTCAGATTACAAGACGGAAACTCAAGTAATGATTCAATTGATGTCTCACGATGAAGAGGTAATGCCAGATGCATTGGCAGGTCTTGCTGCATCTGCGGCAATTCAATTGTCTGACATTCCTTTTGAGTGCCCCATTTCTGAAGCCCGTGTGGGAAGAATCAACGGAGAGTTTATATTAAACCCAAGCCGCAGCCAGTTGCTGGAGTCTGATATCGATATGATTATTGGTGCTTCTGCAGATTCTGTGATGATGGTGGAAGGTGAAATGAAAGAAATTTCAGAAGAAGAAATGGGTGAAGCAATTAAGTTTGCTCACGAAGCTATTAAAATACAATGTGCTGCTCAAGTTAAATTGGCTGAAGCTTTCGGCAAAAAGCCGGTAAGAGAATATGCGCCTGCAAAAAGCGATGAAGCCATTCTGGCTAAAGTGCGTGAAGCAGCATACCAAAAAGTATATGACATCGCAAAAGGCGGTCATGGAAAAAAAGAACGCAGCGAAGCCTTTTCTGCAGTAAAAGAGGAAGTAATGGCTTTATTTACTGAAGAAGAATTGGAGGAAAATGAAGGTTTGATAAAAACCTACTACTCCAAGGTAGAAAAAGAAGCCGTAAGGGAACTAACCCTCGCAGAAGGAATTCGCCTTGACGGAAGAAAAACTACAGACATTCGCCCCATCTGGTGTGAGATTGATTATTTACCTTCTGTTCATGGTTCGTCTATTTTTACACGTGGGGAAACTCAAGCGTTAGCTACTGTAACTTTAGGAACTTCCAGAGAGTCAAACATGATTGACATGCCAACACATCAAGGTGAGGAAAATTTCTATTTACACTATAACTTCCCACCATTTTGTACCGGTGAAGCTTATCCAATAAGAGGAACATCACGGCGTGAAATTGGCCACGGAAACTTAGCACAACGCGCTTTAAAAGGAATGATTCCTGATGAGTGTCCTTACACAGTAAGAATTGTTTCAGAAGTATTGGAATCAAACGGTTCATCTTCAATGGCAACAGTATGTGCAGGTACTATGGCGTTGATGGATGCAGGTATTCAAATGAAAAAACCGGTATCAGGGATTGCTATGGGATTGATTTCTGATGGTGACCGTTATGCGGTGCTTTCAGATATTTTAGGCGATGAAGATCACCTGGGAGATATGGACTTTAAAGTAACCGGAACAGCAGACGGTATTACCGCTTGTCAAATGGATATTAAAGTAAAAGGAATGGCTTACGAGATTTTAGTAAAAGCACTAAAACAAGCTCGTGACGGTCGTTTACATATTTTAGAAAAACTGGTTGAAACCATTGCTGAACCCAATGCAGACGTGAAACCACACGCACCAAAAATTGTCACTAAAATCATCCCAAATGCCTTTATTGGTGCCTTGATTGGCCCCGGAGGAAAAGTGATCCAGGAACTTCAGAAAGCGACTAAGACAACCATAGTTATCAATGAAGACCCTGTCACTGAAGAAGGTATTGTTGAAATCCTTGGTACAGACCAGGATGGAATTGATGCTGTTTTAGCAAAAATTGAATCTTTAATGTTCAAGCCTGAAGTGGGTGGAACCTATGAAGTAAAAGTCATCAAAATGCTTGACTTTGGAGCCGTTGTAGAATATCTTGACGCTCCCGGAAACGAAGTATTACTTCACGTTTCTGAACTGGCTTGGGAACGCACAGAAAATGTTTCAGATGTGGTCAATATGGGTGATGTTTTTGAAGTGAAATACTTTGGGTTGGATCCAAGAACACGTAAGGAAAAAGTTTCGCGTAAAGCGTTGTTGCCAAAACCGGAAGGTTTTAAAGAAAGACCCCCTCGTGAGAGTAACGACCGTGGAAGAGACTCCAGAGGTCGTAACGACAGAGACAGAAAGCCGAGAAGGGATTAAAAACCCAATCTTAAATAATTGAAAAAACACCTCTAAAAATTTAGAGGTGTTTTTTTATAATCTTTTTGTAACCTTTTCCTCACTTCTTACGTATAACTACATGAACAAGATATTAAATTCAATACATAAAGACTTGTTACAAAATAGAATTTACTGAAGAAGACGCTTCCGGAGAAGCAAGGGTTTTAACTCTTGGTCGGTAATAACAGAGTTAATCCGATAGTTCTGAATAAGTAAAAAAGCATTTTGTAGCAAGTCTTTTAAACTGTAAATCCCATACATGAGACAACTCAAAATTACCAAGCAGGTTACTAACAGAGAAACCGCATCCCTTGACAAGTATCTACAAGAAATAGGAAAAGTTGACTTAATTACCGCAGACGAAGAAGTTGAATTAGCACAGCGAATCAAAAAAGGCGACCAACGCGCTTTGGAAAAATTAACCAAAGCCAACTTGCGTTTTGTGGTTTCTGTTGCTAAGCAATATCAAAACCAAGGATTAACGCTTCCTGATTTAATAAACGAAGGAAACTTAGGCCTCATCAAAGCGGCTCAACGTTTTGACGAAACCCGTGGTTTTAAATTCATTTCGTATGCTGTTTGGTGGATTAGACAATCCATCCTTCAGGCACTAGCAGAACAATCCAGAATTGTGCGTTTGCCTTTGAACAAAATTGGGTCTATCAACAAAATCAATAAGACTTTTGCCTTTTTAGAGCAATCGCATGAGCGCCCACCCTCTGCTGAGGAAATTGCCAAAGAACTGGATATGACCATCAATGACGTTAAAGAGTCTATGAAAAACTCTGGCCGTCATGTATCGATGGATGCACCGCTTGTTGAAGGTGAAGATTCAAACCTGTATGACGTTTTACGCAGTGGTGAATCCCCAAATCCAGATCGATCACTCCTTCACGAGTCACTCCGTACAGAAATTGAGCGTGCATTGGAAACTTTGACTCCACGTGAAGCCGACGTGATTCGTCTTTACTTTGGACTTGGTGACCAACACCCAATGACGCTGGAAGAAATTGGTGAAACTTTTGATTTAACACGTGAACGTGTGAGACAAATTAAAGAAAAAGCCATTAGAAGGTTAAAGCATACTTCAAGAAGTAAAATATTGAAAACATATTTAGGATAAATTCCTTATATTACGGTAACAAACAGTTATCACTAACTGTTCGTTTTTTGATTGATGAATGAATCCCCGGCTGATTACCGGGGATTTTTTTATTCCCGCGTCGGCGGGAATCTCTTACTTTAAAGTTTCAAAACTTCCACATAACTTTAATATCTTTGCAAAAACAACTTCTTATGAGCATCAAAATAGCCCCTTCCATTCTTGCAGCAGATTTCGCCAACCTTCAACGTGACATTGAAATGGTCAATCAAAGTGAAGCCCACTGGTTTCATATTGATATTATGGACGGCGTTTTTGTTCCCAATATATCTTTTGGAATGCCGGTTTTAGAAGCCATAACCAAACATGCAAAAAAAACCATCGACGTTCATTTGATGATCGTTGACCCGGACCGATATATTAAAACCTTTGCCGATTTGGGGTCAAACATCCTTACTGTGCATTATGAAGCCTGCAACCATCTTCACAGAACGCTACAAGCCATCAAAGCCGAAGGCATGAAAGCCGGTGTTGCTTTGAATCCGCATACCAATGTTTCACTACTTGAAGATACCATCAAGGATATTGATTTGGTTTGTCTAATGAGTGTAAATCCGGGTTTTGGCGGACAAAGCTTTATTGAAAATACCTATAAAAAAATAGCTCAACTTAAAGAAATCATCACTAGAAACGGCGCTTCTACTAAAATTGAAATAGACGGTGGCGTTACCGATAAAAATGCTTCTCAACTCGTGGAAGCCGGGGCAGATGTTTTGGTAGCTGGGAGTTTTGTTTTTCGTTCTGAAAATCCCTTAATGACTGTTTCAGACTTGAACAAACAGGTAAACTCCTGAGCAAAATAACATAAAACTTAATTATTACCGCTAAAGATTTTTTTTACATTTAGTCATAATTATTATTATAAACGCTTATAGTTCATTTCAAAAAAGATTTAAAACAATTATATTAAAAGACATTTCTGTTTTTGTTTCTTTTAAAATTAAAAAATGAATCCTGATTCTCACAAAGTCCTATTGCGTAACCTAGGTTTAAAAGATGCTGTTGGAGTTGGCTTAGGTGCCATCATTGGAGCCGGTATTTTTGTAGTTACCGGAGTTGCAGCCGGAATTTCGGGCCCTGCGTTTCTCATTGGGCTTTTAATTGCAGGAAGTATCGCCACCTGTAATGCTTTAAGTTCAGCACAACTTGCGGCTCAGTTTCCATTTTCCGGCGGTACTTATGATTATGGAAACCGTTTATTGAACCCACTATTTGGTTTTTCAGCGGGATGGATGTTTCTGATCAGTAAATTATCTGCCGGCAGTGTTGTTGCAATAGGATTTGGAAGTTATTTTTTCCAACTCACCGGTTTGGGTTCGCCGATAGTGCTGGCTCTGTGTGCCATTGCTTTTTTGACTATTGCAAACTTATTGGGCATTAAAAAAGCCGGAAAACTCAATTTGATTATTGTAAGTTTTACCATTCTCACCTTACTTTATCTCGTGATAAGCGGGATACCGGAAATTTCCTCTGAAAACTTTAGACCGTTTGCCCCTTTCGGAATTTCAGGTGTAGCTGAAGCTACTGCCTTATTGTTTTTTGCCTTTACGGGATATGCCCGTATTGCCACACTGGCTGAAGAAGTTAAGGAACCCAAAACCACCATCCCTAAGGCAATTATCATCACCATTGTTACTGCTGTAATTCTCTATGGCTTGGTTTCAGTTACTACAATTGGTGTGATTGGTTATGAAGCCATGGCTCAAAGCACTTCCCCTTTACAGCTCGTGGCTGATAAACTGCAAACTCCCTTTATTCAAACCATTATTGCTTTGGGTGCCTGCACGGCCATGCTGGGTGTTTTGCTTAGTCAGATATTGGGCATCAGCCGGATGTTTTTTGCTATGGGTCGCAATAACGATTTCTTTCCAATTTTTCATCGGTTGAGTAATAAACAGAAAGTGCCTGTGATAGCTATACTTTTTACGGCAATTATTATTGCCCTTTTAACCTACTTTGGAACATTTACATTTGTTCTGGCTTCGGCAGCATTTACTATTTTATTATATTACAGTATTACAAACATAGCTGCTCTGAAACAAGCAAAAAAAGACAGATTGTATCCCAATTGGATACCTGTGTTGGGTCTGGCGGGATGTTTAGCAATGGCTGTATCACTAAACTTTGATGTAATTATTTCAGGTATTGTTCTGTTGGTAACCGGCTTACTTTTTCGATGGATTTTACATCGTGTTTTAAAATCTAATACCCCCCAAAATTAAAATTCAGCATTTTCTTTTTGTAATTGTAGAGTTCCGGAAAATGTTGTTTGAGTTCTGAAGGGGATTCAAAAAAATATTCAGCTAGCACCGCCATAAATTCATATTGATTTGTGAAAGCATATGCCCTGAAAAATCGAGTGTTATCTAATTTATCTTTTAACTCCTGATTTGTCAATCGTTTCAAAATATTTTTAAAATGCTTCATAAACCTAGCAGAATCAGGGTCTTTTCCTGTCATCGCTTCCAATTGCATCGCGTGCATAAACTCATGAATGCCCAAATTAAGATTATCGTTTGTGATTTCATATCCTCTTTCAAAGTCCTCCCAGGATAGTGCTAACACCCTATGTTTTGGGTTAAATTCGCCTTTGTGATACGCATCATTGGCTTTGCTGTAGAACTCCTTTGGATAGACCAGCACGGCTTCTATCAATCTATAGTTGTAGTTTTTCCTTCCAAAGCTGAGCATACAACCCACTGCTGAAATAAGAATTTTTTGAGTATCATTTACATTAAATCCATCTCTACCAATGAATTGTTTTTTATTGGCAAATGTTGCAACACGGTGCTCAAATTGTCTTTTGTGTTTGCTCGATAGTTTATTATAAAAAGAAAACTGGTTTCTTAAAACGTTTTTCTGTTCTTGTTTTAAATTTCTGTAAACCACAAAATTTCTGTAAAGTGGTTTGTCAAAATACAAGTTATAATGGTGTTCAAAAACTTTAAAGAGAAAGAAGAAGAATCCCAAAAACACAATAGTGTAAGCATAGGGTGCTAGCCAATTATGGTTATTTTGGGGGTCAATGAATTGCAGCAAATATGGAATAGTTTCCATTAAATCAATTTAATAGAATAACGTCCAAGTAAGGAAATTCGTATTAAAATTTAATTATTCTCGTTTTGAAGAATCACCTACAAAATGTTGCGAGTTGTTTTTAAATAAAATATTAAAGGTGGTTAAACTTCCGTAGCAACGGGTAATATATTGTTGCAAATCAATTTTAAGTTCTGCTTCAAGCTCTTTGGAGGCATTTATTTTTTGTTCCATGACGCGTAATCGATCACGTAGCATAACTATTTTATTAAAAAAAGTATCAATAGGCACTTCTTTCGATGAAAGTGTTTTGTCTTTGGGCTGAAGAATCATTGTTCCACCTCGCCATTTGTCTGCGATAGGAACTACTTCGGTGATGTCGCTCCAGCGTTTTAGGATATCCCTAAGCGACTCTTCCACTTCTGAAAAGCTTACGCTATCCACTTCATCTTCCACGGCTTCAATAACTTCATAATCGTCGTTAACAGGTATGGTTTCCAAACCGTTTTCTAAAAAGGTGACCCAATACATTTTTGAGGTAACGTTTGTGACAACGCCTTTCCCAAATTGTGGGTGATTGATTCGTGAGCCAATGCCTAGTATTTGTTTCATCAGTCTTATTTGTTTTTTTAAGTTGTCAACAATTTTCCACGAAGAAAAGCATTTTTTTAAAAGCTTGCAAACAAAAAAACGCTCAAGTAAACTTGGCGAATGGGATTACTTACAGTGAGCCCTCAAAGCTCCGCTTTGAAAATGTTGCAAACAAAAAAACGCTCAAGTAAACTTGGCGAATGGGATTACTTACAGTGAGCCCTCAAAGCTCCGCTTTGAAAATGTTGCAAACAAAAAAACGCTCAAGTAAACTTGGCG
>JANSXN010000121.1 GCA_024742935.1 Flavobacteriaceae bacterium | reverse complement strand
CAGAAGTTTTAACTAAGAATGAAAGACTTCAAACGATGTCACTACAAGCCCAAATCTGGTCGCAGCAATATACATTGGAAGCGTTTGAGGAAAAGATAAGGGGTTTGTTGTTTATAGTTTAATTTTCAAAGTACCAAGCACTAAGCACCAAGTACCAAGTACCAAATTCCAATTAACCATTAACAAATAACTTTTTACCAAATAATGAAAATCCTCCACCTTATAGATTCTTTAAACCCCGGTGGCGCAGAGCGTATGGCGGTGGGTTATGTAAATGCCCTTGCAGATCGGGAGTTTGAGGTTTATTTATGGAGTAGCAGGGAAGAAGGACTTTTAAAAAACAGCATTCAACCCCGGGTACACTATCACTTTTTAAACCGAAAAGGACCCGTGGGAATCAAGGCATTGCAGGAAGCCATTCATTTGATCAAGAAAGAAAAGATTCAACTCATCCATGCGCATACCACTTCTTATGTTTTTGGAACACTACTTAAACTTTTTTGTCCCAATATAAAATTAATATGGCATGACCACCACGGCAACAGATCTCAATCCAAAGCAAACCGAAAAAAATCTCTTGTTCTTTGCTCGCGCTATTTTGATGCTGTTTTTACGGTCAATCAAACTCTTAAAGACTGGCATCAAAAGCATTTAAAGACTCAAAATATCTTCTATATCCCAAATTTTGTATCTCAACCCTCAATTGGGATTGCCCGGACAGAAACCAATTCAAGAGCGCATACCATTGTATGTGTCGCGAACCTTAGGATGCCAAAAAACCATATCAATCTGATCAACGCTTTTGCAGAAGTTTATAAATCACATCCAGAATGGAAATTGCAGCTCATTGGAAAAGTGAAGGATGATGACTATTCCCAAATCCTTCGTTCCTTAATAGCACAATTTAACATGGAGGACGCAGTTTCTATTATGGGTGAACAAGTCGATGTGTACTCCTTTTTAAACAAGGCAGGTATAGGCGTTTTATCTTCAGATATAGAGGGAATGCCAATGAGTCTTTTAGAATACGCTCTCGCCCGTTTACCCGTTGTTTGTACAGATGTGGGCTATTGCAGCGAAGTGGTTCAGGGATATGGAAAAGTGGTGCCTCCCGGTGACTCTAATGCACTGGCAGAAGCGCTTTTATTTTACATTCAAAATCCAGACATGGCAGCTGCAGATGCTGCAGGCCTTCAAAAGCACGTTGAGGGAACCTATACAGCGCAAGCGGTTTTGCCAGACGTTATTGAAATTTATAGGCGTTTATTGCAAGCTTAATCAACTGTTTTGACAAAAACAAAGGCTGCTTTGTAACAAATTGGTGTTTAAGTCAACAAACAGTGTATTGAAAAATCATCCTTTCGCTTTAAGCGAAATTAATTCAATAAGCCGCTATGTTTAAAAAATTCTTTGTACTGGAGTGGAAATCCTTTATCAGGTCTGCCTCGTTTAAATCAAACCTGGTGTTGAAAATTTTTATGGCATTGGGGGCAATTTACTTTATAGCAATGTTTCTTTTGTTGGGCTTTGGAGCCTATTACATTCTTGAAAAATTAGAATTGGAACCCTTTAAGACAGTCAATCAGATACTGTTGTATTATATTCTCTTTGATTTATTGATTCGTTTTTTCTTTCAAAAGGCACCCGTTTTAAACATCAGACCGCTGCTCACCTTTAATATTTCCAAAAACAATATCGTGGGTTACACCCTGGGTAAAACCGTGCTATCTTATTTTAATTGGATTCATTTGTTTTTCTTGTTGCCGTTCACGTTGGTACTTATCAGGGAAGGTTTTTCAGTGAGCGGCGCATTTAGTTGGTTTGTGGCTTGCTTTGCGTTGATTTTTCTAAATAACTTTCTCAATATTTTAAGTAATAACAGAGATGTACTGCTCTTTGTTTTGGGTGCTGTTTTGGTAAGCATTGCCGGTTTGCACTACTTTTCAATCTTTGATACTGCTTTGTATGCAGCTCCTTTTTTTGATGGGTTTTACAACACGCCATATTTTGTGTTCATACCGGTTTTCGCCTTGATTTTAGTAGCTGTTTATACGTTTCAGTTTTATAAAAATCGCTTGTATTTGGATTCGGGTCTATCTGTCAAGCAAAAGGATGCACAAACTGAGAATTACAGCTGGCTGGATCGGTTTGGACTGATGGGAAGTTTCCTCAAGAATGACATCAAACTTTTAAAACGCAACAAGCGTTCACGGACCACCATCTTGATGAGTGTACTGTTTATATTTTATGGACTCTTGTTTTTTACCGGAGCAGTAGAAGCCTATGAAGGCCCTGTCTGGCGCATATTTGCAGGCTTGTTTGTGACCGGTGGATTTTTGTT
>JANSXN010000061.1 GCA_024742935.1 Flavobacteriaceae bacterium | reverse complement strand
TCAAGTAAACTTGGCGAATGGGATTACTTACAGTGAGCCCTCAAAGCTCCGCTTTGAAAATGTTGCAAACAAAAAAACGCTCAAGTAAACTTGGCGTTTTTTCTTATTGCAACATTTATTCGTGACCGCGGAGGGATTCAAACCCCCAACCCTCAGAGCCGAAATCTGATATTCTATTCAGTTGAACTACGCGGCCATTATTCCCGCGAAGGCGGGAATCTCATTAATCAATACTTAATATTTTCTATTATACTTCTTATTTAAAACCCTCAGAACCGATCCGCCGATGGCGGACTATTCAGTTGAACTACGCGGCCATTATTTCCGTCCCCTAGGTTACTCGGGAAGGAATCTTTCAGACTAACTCAATTTTTCCTTTACTATACTAGAAATGGTCTTACCGTCAGCTTTACCTGCCAACTCTTTGGATACCATTCCCATAACTTTGCCCATATCTTTCATACCGGCAGCTCCGGTTTTTGAAATAATATCTGAAACCACTTTTGCAATTTCTTCTTCACTAAGTTGCTCAGGTAAAAAGGTTTCAATAACCGCAGCCTGATCCAGCTCTGGCTGAGACAAATCTTCACGGCCTTGTTCTGTAAAAATTGCTGCACTATCCTTGCGTTGCTTGACAAGCTTTTGAAGAATTTTTATTTCCTGTTCTTCTGTTAAACTTTCTTTTGAACCTGTTTCAGTTTGTGCTAACAAAAGTTCAGATTTAATGGCACGCAATGAGGTTAATGCATTGGCATCTTTACTTTTCATTGCCTCTTTCATTGCTGTCATTACTTTTTCCTGCAAACTCATTGTTTTTCTATTTTTAATGGACTGCGAAGATACAACATTGATAAAAATTTTTTAGTATGAAGTTTATTATTTAAATCCATTTTTACAATGAAATAAAAAAACCCCAAAAACATTTACATGTTAATGAGGTTTTGAAGCAAATCTAACACTAAACTTACTTTTAAATAGGTTAATCTACATTGTCATGAAGAAACGAATTGTTGTTTCGCAATTGGATTTCGTCATTTTCATCTGTAGATAATGTAGTTCTGGAGATTTTTTCTTTATCAGTTTGGGTTTCGTCTAGTTCAATACCAAAACGCTTGTATGCAGGTTGCTTTTCAAGCTCCTCGACACGTGAATTGCTGTTATTGAATTTATAATTGTAAGCTTTCATTTTTTGTTTTCGCTCTTCAGTGCGCTTTCTCAATAAGTCTGTAATCGAAGAGTTTAATGGATCTGCCTCACCTTCTTCTGCTTTAGTAGTTTCTTTTTCTGATACTGTTTTTCTTTCAAACACAAGGTCTTCATCAACCTCTTCCTGCATTTTATTTTCACGTGGTTTTGACTCCATTAACATATCTTCTACTTTTTGATAGTCATCAAGACTATAGCGTTTTATTCCGTCTTGAGATACTTCAGTTACAGGAATTATCTCTATGGAATCTCTAACTTCAAATTGGTTGATTTCTTTTTTTTCTTGTTTCGGTTTATTTGTATTTTCAGTCTCATTGAGAGGTAAATCAAACATTAACATCTGGTTTTCCTCTTGTTCAGGTTCATTTATTTTAGAATCTACTTCAACAATGATAAAGTCGTTGACTTTCATGGTATTGACATAGTCTTGATCAAATGAATCAAGTTCTGTTACTGCGACTTCTTCATAACTTACCGAGATATTTTTTAAGAACGCTGAGGTTTCAATATAACCCTCAAAGGGTTCTGCCTGATTATTTTCTTCAATATCTTCATCAAAAAGGGTGTGTTTTATGATGGGTTCTTCTTTAGATTCAATCGTTTCTTTTTCAACAAAATCAATGTTTGATTTTTGTTTTGAGACTAAAACCTGCTCTGCAGTTTGCTCATCATCGAGCGTATGTATAATTTTTTTTGATTCTGTATTAACGATATCGTTTTGTTGTTCTGCATTAAAACCGGTCGCGATTACGGTCACAGAAATAGCGTTTTCCAAAGATTCATCTTCTCCTACACCCATAATAATATTTGCTCCGTGGCCGGCTTCATTTTGAATGTGGTCACTTATTTCGCCAATTTCATCAATAGTAATTTCTTCAGAGCCTGAAACGATAAGTAGCAGAACATTTTTAGCTCCTGAAATTTTATTGTCATTAAGCAGTGGTGAATCAAGTGCTTTTGAAATGGCCTCGTGAGCTCTGTTTGAACCAACGGCTGTTCCACTTCCCATAATGGCAGTGCCACTATTAGCTAGTACGGTTCTGGCGTCACGTAAATCGATGTTTTGGGTATAGTGGTGTGTGATGACTTCGGCGATTCCGCGCGAAGCGGTAGCTAGCACCTCATCAGCTTTTGAAAAGCCGGCTTTAAAGCCTAAATTACCATAAACTTCTCTTAGTTTGTTATTGTTTATAACAATTAAGGAATCAACATTTCTTCTTAAATTTTCAACTCCAATTTGTGCCTGGTCATTACGCATTTTCCCTTCAAACTGAAAAGGAATTGTTACTATCCCCACTGTGAGCACATCGAGCTCTTTTGCCATTTTTGCAATAATGGGTGCTGCTCCTGTACCTGTACCTCCACCCATACCGGCAGTGATAAAAATCATTTTGGTATTTGTTGAAAGCATTGATTTTATTTCGTCCATGCTCTCAATAGCTGCGTCTTTTCCAATTTCGGGGTTTGCTCCTGCACCAAGACCTTCTGTGAGTGATACTCCAAGCTGAATTTTGATGGGCACCGGACTGTTTTCAAGTGCCTGTGAATCGGTGTTACAAATCACAAAATCGACTCCTTTTATCCCTTGCCGGAACATATGGTTAATGGCGTTGCTTCCTCCTCCACCTACTCCAATGACTTTTATGACATTGGACTGGTTTTTAGGAAGGTCAAAAGCGATGTTTTCAAATTCGTTGTTGCTACTCATACTATTCTATTTTGAAATTGTAAATTCTATTTTTTTATTCGGCATTGTCTAAAAACTCTTTAAACTTTTCTGCCCATTTTTCAAAGAAACTCTTTCTGGCTTTTGGTATGTTGCTTTGGTTGTCTCTAGTTTCATCAGTTAGTTTTTCTTCTTCAGCTTTTGTTGGTTCATTTTGAGCGGGTTCTTCTTTATATTTACCATTTTTCTGAAGGCTGTTTAAAACAAGGCCCACAGCAGTTGCATAGATGGGGCTTAAAGTTTCAGTATCACTATTACCGGCAAGGTGTTCATTGGGAAAACCAATTCTGGTATCCATCCCGGTTGTATATTCTACTAGCTGTTTGAGGTGTTTTAGTTCAGCGCCACCACCGGTAATGACGATGCCTGCAATGAGTTTTTTCTTTTGCTCGTCATGTCCATACGCTTTGATTTCGGCATAGACCTGTTCGATGATTTCTACCACCCTGGCGTGTATAATTTTTGAGAGGTTCTTCAATGTTATTTCTTTGGGTTCTCTTCCTCTTAAGCCGGGAATGGACACAATTTCATTGTCTTTGTTTTCTCCGGGCCAGGCTGAGCCAAATTTTATTTTTAGCATTTCGGCCTGTTTTTCTATGATGGAACAGCCTTCTTTGATGTCTTCTGTGATTACATTTCCACCAAATGGAATGACTGCTGTGTGACGAATGATACCATCTTTGAAAATGGCCAAATCTGTTGTTCCACCACCAATATCAATTAATGCAACACCGGCTTCTTTTTCTTCCTGACTTAAAACTGCATTTGCAGAGGCAAGTGGTTCTAATGTGATTCCTGCAAAATCCAATCCGGCGCTTTTAATACAGCGGCCAATGTTTCTAATTGAGGTCACTTGTCCCACGACCACGTGAAAGTTTGCTTCCAGTCTGGCGCCATACATACCTTTGGGTTCAGTAATTTCGGCTTGACCGTCCACTTTATAATCTTGTGGCAGTACATGAATGATTTCTTCACCGGGAAGCATCACCAGTTTGTGTACTTGATTGCAAAGGGTTTCTATATCGCGTTCATTTATCACTTCCTCTCCATCTTTGCGAGTTATGTAATCACTGTGCTGAAGACTTCTAATGTGCTGGCCGGCGATACCTGCAACAACTTCAGAGATTTTAATCCCTGAGTTGGTCTCTGCAGCCTCTACAGCTTGTTGAATGGATTGTATGGTTTGTGTGATATTGTTGACCACACCTCGATGAACCCCAAGGCTTTTGGCCTTACCTATTCCAAGTATTTCCATTTTTCCATACTCGTTGTAACAACCAATCATCGCTACAATTTTTGTGGTTCCTATGTCTAAACCAACTGCAAAATTTTTGTTTTCCATATCTTACTTTTTTGTTCCAACAACTTGATTATCCAATTTTAGATTTACCAAACTGTAGTCTGTAATCGTACTGTCTTTAAGCGTTTTTTGATAAAAAGCTTTAAAGTTTTGAAACTTTTTATCGATATTAACGGGTTTACCAAATTCAACTTTAAAATCATAGACCCTCAAATAAAAAATCAACTCGTCATCCTGCTCAATGTGTATTCCTACAATGTGATTTTTCAAGAAGTTATCTTCTTTAAGTTTTAACAAAAGGGACTTTAATGATATATAATTGGTGATTGTTTTTCCAGTAATAATTGGCACTCTCGCGGCATATTCATCAGAAAGCGGCATCTCCATTCCATCTTCATCTATGTAAAAAGGTGTTGATGCTGCAACCCTAGCTATAGGTTTACGTTGTATTATTTTTGCCCCTAAAACACCGTCAACTGTAACAAACACTTCAGCTTTGGAAATCATAGGATTGTTATTAAGCCTACCTTCCATTTCATTCAAATCTAAAATTTCTTTAGCTATGCTCGTAACCTCTTCATTATTTTGTATTAACAATTTATTAACCGTTGGATAAGAAATAAAATGATTGTCATCTTCAAGGAAAATTACCTCTTTGGAGACTAAAAATCGCTGAGCATTTCGCTGGGAACTGAAAGCAAAAAGGAAGCCTACAAAAAGCGTGAGCAATCCAAATTTTATGTAATCCCAGTTAATTTTCATAGCCTAAATTTTTTACGACGATACTGACCTCTTCTCCTATGTCTCCTGCACCTAACATAACATTTACAGGGGCGTTTATTTTTTTTATTTCTGCTGAAAGCTGGTCTTTTGATACCAGTTTTTTATTTTGGTTTTCAACTTTTTTCAATAGCCATTTTGAGTCAATTCCTGCAATAGGTTTTTCTCTCGCCGGATAAATTTCAAGCAACAACACATAGTCAAATTGAGATAGGCTTTTTGCAAAACCTGCTGCAAAATCTCTTGTCCTGCTAAAAAGATGTGGTTGAAAAACCGCTAGAATCTCTTTTTGGGGGTACATTTCTCTCGCGGCTTGATGCACGGCATTAATTTCTTCCGGATGATGTGCATAATCATCTATCAAGACCAGATTATCTGTTTTTATTTTATATGAGAAACGCCTTTTTACTCCCTTGAAAGTCAATAAAGCTTCGGGCAGGATGTGGGTTGGGGAACCCAGACATACAGCCATACCCAAAGCTAAAGTAGTATTAAACAGGTTGTGACGACCCGGAAGGTTAAGCGTTAAATTATAGATTGTACTGTTTGGCGTTTTAAAATCAAACACATAAGCGCCGTTTTCAATACGCACGTTTTGTGCTTCAAAATCAGATTCATCTTCAATGCCAACAGTTTTTCCGTTTAACGGAAGTCCTTTTTTATGAAGTAAAAATCCGTTCTTAGGGACTAGTGCTGCGAAGGCTTTAAAAGCTTCTGCGATTGTTTTTTCGTCACCATAAATATCAAGATGGTCTGCATCCATAGAGGTAATCCCGGCAATAAACGGATGCAATTTTAAAAAGGAACGATCAAATTCATCTGCCTCTACAACGGTAACTTTTTTGCCTCTTTGAATGAGGTTTGAATTGTAATTTTCTGATACACCTCCTAAAAATGCCGTGACTTCTTCTTGTGCAAAAGCAAGCAAATGACCTAGAATAGCCGAAGTGGTTGTTTTACCGTGAGTGCCTGCTACTGCAAGGCATTTGGTTGATTTTGTTATTTCCCCAAGTAATTCGGCTCGTTTGACAATGGTATAGCCTTCACTCTTGAAATAATTTAATATCTGATTTTCGACAGGAATTGCAGGCGTATAAACCACCAAAGTGACTTCTTTTTTAAATGAGGTATCAATTAGCATAGTTTCATCTTCAAAATGAACTTCAATGCCTTCATCCAGCAGCGCTTTTGTAATGTCTGAAGGTGTTTTATCATAGCCTGAAACCTTTTTGCCTGCAGTAGAAAAATAACGGGCAAGCGCGCTCATCCCGATACCACCGATACCCACAAAATAAAATTTCTCTATGTTCTCCAATTGAATCATTTAATCACTGTTTAATAATTTATCTACCTCATCTGCGATGGCTTTTGCGGCCATAGGTTTTGCTAATTGTTTTATGTTTTTTGACAACTCATTCTGTTTTGCTTCTGAATTAATTAAAATTCTGAATTCGCTTTCAAATAGAATATCTAAATCCTTTTCTTCAATCAAAACAGCTGCGTTTTCTTTTGCGACTGCAAATGCATTTTTATTTTGATGGTCTTCAGCAACGTTTGGTGAAGGAATAAAAATGACCGGTTTACCCACAATACAGAGTTCAGAAACAGAAAGTGCTCCGGCTCTTGAAATCACAATATCTGCAGCTGCATATGCAAGGTCCATCTGGTAGAGGTAATCGTGTACTTGTATTCCTTTGGTCTCATTATGTCTTTTATACATATCAAAATAATAAGCTCCTGTTTGCCAAATCACCTGCACATTGCAATCTTGAAAAAAGGGTATAGACTGTTCTACTAATTGATTGATAGTTCTAGCACCCAAGCTTCCACCAAGGACAAGAAGTGTTTTTTTACCGGGGTCTAAATCAAAATGTTTAATAGCAACTTCTCTTTTTTCAGAAATTGAAATTATATCCTGCCTTACAGGATTTCCGGTAAGGACAATTTTATCTTTTGGGAAAAATTTTTCCATTTCGGCATATGCCACACAAATCGTATTTACTGTTTTTGCCAACCACTTATTAGCAATCCCGGCATAGGAATTTTGTTCCTGAATCAAACTGGGGATTCCTTTTCTTGAGGCCACTCTCAAGAGTGGTGCACTAGCATAACCGCCCGTTCCAATAACCACATCGGGCTGGAACTGTTTTAAAATTCTCTTTGATTTGGAAAGACTGTGAATCAATTTAAAAGGAAACGCCAAGTTTTTCAAGTTCAAATTGCGTTGAACACCTGAAATCCAAAGCCCTTCAATTTCATAACCGGCTTTGGGTACTTTTTGCATTTCCATACGGTCTTTTGCACCAACAAACAAAAAGCGGGCTTGGGGGTGCCTCGCCTTTAGTTCATTAGCAATAGCAATCGCCGGGTAGATATGACCACCGGTTCCGCCTCCAGACAATATGAATTTATAGGGTTTCACTTAATATATCTAAGGGGTTTTCTTGATTCGTTTCTTTTAAAATTTCCTGACGTTTTGCACTCACACTTAAAATGATTCCAAGTGCAAGACAAGTCATCCAGATTGATGTACCACCACTGCTTATAAGTGGGAGTGTTTGCCCTGTTACCGGAAATAATTCAACAGCAACAGCCATGTTGATAATTGACTGAAAAATGATGGGTATCCCTACTGCTATTACCACCAGTTTTCCAAATCTGCTGTCTGTATTTCCTACCACAATGAGAATTCTTACTAATAAAAGTGTATAGAAAAAGATAAGTGCCAAAGCACCTAAGAGTCCATATTCTTCAATAATTACAGCAAAAATAAAATCTGATGAAGACTGTGGAAGAAAGTTTTTCTGGACACTTTTACCGGGGCCCAATCCAGTAACGCCTCCGGTTGCTATGGCAATTTTTGCTTTTTCGATTTGGTAACCCTCTTCAGTACTTTTTTTGTCGGTAAAGCTTTCAACCCGGCTTATCCAAGTATCCACTCGATTTGGAAAAACACCCGGAAAGGCTTTCGCCGTAAGGACAAATAATGCGAGCAAAATGACACCTACACCCAATACAGATGCAATGTATTTAAAAGGATATCCACCCATAAATACAACTAAAATTACCATCAAAAACAATATGGCTGCTGTTGAGAAGTTTGCTGGTAAAATGAGCCCAACAACAAGAAATACCGGCAACCAAAGGGGGATAATACTTTCTCTTAAAGTGATTACTTTGTCTTTGATTTTTGTGAGGTAAGAGGCTACATAAACGAGTAAAACAACCATTGCCAGTGCCGATGTTTGAAAAGTGATCCCTACCACGGGAATTTGTATCCATCTGCTTGCATTGGCACCATCAATTGTTGTGCCCTGAGTAATTGTATAAATCAACAGCACAATGACTACAGGTAGCAAAATTATAGATAGTGCTTTGAAATAATTAAAGGGTATTTTATGTACCCCAAAGAGTATTATAAAACCGAGTATGAGGTGCACCCCATGTTTTATTAAATATGTCGAGGTATTACCACTGCCATACAAATAAGCAAGATTACTACTTGAACTATATACAGGCGCAAAAGAGAGCAATGCCAGGATACCGGCAATGGCCCAGATGGACTTATCTCCTTTTATTTGTTGTATATACTTGTTCATTTCTTGTCTAATGTCTATTATAAATTTCTTACTGCTTCTTTAAATTGTCTTCCGCGGTCTTCATAGTTTTCAAACAAATCAAAACTTGCGCATGCCGGAGATAGCAGTACAGTGTCTCCGCGTTCAGAAAGTTTGTATGCAAATTGTACTGCTTCTTTCATTGAGTGTGTTTCAGTGATAACAGAAACAATATTTCCAAAAGCATTGATAATTTTTTCATTGTCTAAGCCTAAACAAATAATAGCTTTCACTTTTTCATTAACCAGTGGCAGCAATTCTTCATAGTTATTTCCTTTATCGATTCCTCCCAAAATCCATACTGTTGGAGTTGTCATACTGTCTAGTGCATAAAAAGTGGCATTGACATTTGTCGCTTTTGAATCATTGACATATGTTACATTTTGAATTTTCAATACGGTTTCAAGACGATGCTCAACCCCGTGAAAATTTTCCAAGCTTTCTCTAATTGTTGCTTTTCTAATGTTTAAAAGCTTGGCGACGGTTGATGCAGCCATGGCGTTTTTCAGGTTATGATTTCCTTGTAGTTCTAGACTCTTTGTTGGCATTTGTATGGTTTTATTATCTATTGTTATTGTTATGTTTTCATTTTCAATGGTTGCTCCGTATTTCATTTTTTTTTGTAACGAAAAGGGCAATTTTTGAGATGCTATGGGATGATCTTTAATCCAATTTCCTATTACATTATCATCATCGTCGTAAATAAAAAAATCAGTTTCTTGCTGGTTTTTTACAATATTAAATTTAGAAGCGATATAGTTTTCAAATTTGTAATCATACCGATCCAGATGGTCTTCAGTTATGTTGGTCAAAACAGCAATATGTGGTCTGAAGTTGATGATTCCATCCAACTGAAAGCTACTTAACTCCAGTACATAAAATTCACGATTACCTTCTGCTACTTGAGCCGCAAAGCTCTGCCCAATATTTCCTGCCAAACCCACGTTCAATCCTGCTTGTTTTAAAATATGGTGAGTTAAGCTCGCTGTTGTGGTTTTACCGTTGCTTCCGGTGATTCCTATAATTGTTGCATTTGTGAATTGTGCTGCAAATTCTATTTCTGAAATCACAGTAATTCCTTTCTCAATCAATTTTTGAACAATTGCAACCTTTTCGGGTATTCCGGGGCTTTTCATAACCAAGTCTGCGTTCAAAATAAGGGCTTCAGTATGAGTTTCTTCTTCCCAGACAATCTCATTATGTATAAGAACTTCTTTGTACTTCTCTTTTATTTTTTGTTTGTCTGAAACAAACACTTCATATCCTTTTTGCTTTCCTAAAAGTGCTGTACCCACTCCGCTCTCACCGGCTCCAAGAATCACGAGACGCTTCATTATTATCTTACTTTTAGTGTCACTATAGTTAATACTGCGAGGATGATACCCACAATTAAAAACCGTGTTACTATTTTACTTTCGTGAAAACCTTTAATTTGATAATGGTGATGAATGGGTGACATTCTAAAAATGCGCCTTCCTTCACCATACTTCTTTTTGGTGTATTTAAACCAACTCACCTGCATCATCACTGAAAGGGTTTCTATAAAGAAAATTCCACATAATATGGGTATCAATAATTCCTTTCTAACCGCTATGGCAATCACAGCGATGATTCCACCAATGGTTAAACTCCCTGTGTCGCCCATAAAAACCTGTGCGGGGAAAGCGTTGTACCACAAAAAGCCAATAAGTGCCCCCACAAAAGCCATAATAAAAATGGTCATCTCGCCCGTTCTGGGGATGTACATAATATTGAGGTAATCTGAAAAAATTACATTTCCTGAGACCCAGGCAAAAATGCCCAGAGCAATTACAATAATTGCTGAACTGCCTGCAGCAAGTCCATCAATTCCGTCAGTGAGGTTGGCGCCGTTTGAGACTGCGGTAATGATAAATATGACTATGGGAATAAATAATAGCCAGGCATATTTTGCATAATCTTGACTCACCCAAGTAATCAATGCCGAGTAATCAAACTCATTGTTTTTTACAAAAGGAATGGTAGTAACAAGCGCTTTGGTTTCCTGATTTGCTATTTGCTGATCGCTCAGTTGTGCTATTTGATGTGTTTTTGGCTGGACATTTTCATCCAGCTTTACTGTTATTTCAGGATGAAAATACATGGTTGCTCCCACAATAAGCCCCAGGACTACCTGACCAAAAACTTTGAATTTCCCCGGAAGTCCTTGTTTGTTTTTCTTAAATATTTTAATGTAATCATCAATAAAACCAATGACTCCCATCCATATAGTCGTAAAAATGAGAAGAATGACATAGATATTATCCAATTTTGCAAAAAGAAGAACAGGTATTAATGTCGCGATAATAATTATCAAACCACCCATGGTGGGGGTACCTGCTTTTTCATTTTGCCCTTCCAGACCCAAGTCTCTTACGGTTTCACCTATTTGCTTTTTTCTCAGGTAATTGATAATTTTTTTTCCAAAAACGATGGCGATAAACAAGGAGAAAATAATAGCCATCGCAGAGCGAAAGGAGATAAACTGAAACAGGCCCGTGCCGGGTAAATTAAAATTCTGATCCAAATATTCAAATAAATAATACAGCATCGATTATTTGTTTAGTTCCTTTAATAAATGGTTTACGATTTTAAAATCATCAAAATCAAATCGTTCTCCTTTAATTTCCTGATAGGTTTCATGACCTTTACCCGCTATTAGGATAATATCATTACTTTCGGCAAGTTGGCAAGCGGTTTTTATAGCTTGCTTCCTATCTGTGATTGCCATTGTTTTTTTATAATTTTGAGGTTGCACCCCTTTTTCAATATCTTCAATTATTTTGTTGGGATCTTCATTACGCGGATTGTCACTGGTGAAAATCACTTTATTGCTTAGCGCGGAAGCGATGTGTCCCATCTTTGGGCGCTTGCCAGCATCTCTATTACCTCCACATCCCACAACGGTGATAAGAGTTTCATTACCGGTGCGGATGCTGTTAATGGTTTCCAATACATTTTTTAGGGCATCGGGTGTATGGGCATAATCAACAATTGCAGTAATATTTTTCTCTGAAATCTGATATTGAAATCGGCCGCTTACACTTTCAAGTTCGCTTATAATTCTAAGTACTTCGAGCTCTTCCAGTTCTAATAAAGTAGCTACACCATAAATAGCCAAAAGGTTGTAGGCATTAAAGTTTCCGATAAGTTTTGACCAAAGCTCGTTATTGTTGATTTTAAGTAACAATCCGCTAAATTGATTCTCCAATACTTGTGCTTTGAAATCGGCCTGGGTTTTTAATGCATAGGTAAATTTTCGTGCCTTGGTATTTTGGAGCATCACCAAGCCATTTTTATCATCTTCATTGACTAAAGCAAATGCGGTTTTGGGCAATTGATCAAAAAATACTTTTTTGACATCCCGATACTCTGCAAAGGTTTTATGGTAATCGAGATGATCTTGACTCAAATTTGTAAATACACCGCCTGCAAATGTGAGTGCTTCAGTGCGTTTTTGATGAATCCCATGTGAACTCACTTCCATAAAGCAATATTCAACACCATCAATTGCCATTTCATTTAGGTAATAATTTATAGTCACAGAATCTGGTGTAGTGTGTGTTGCGTTATATTCAGTATTGTCAACCAAAACTTTTACTGTTGAAAGCAATCCCACTTTAAATCCTGCCTTTTTAAAGAGGTTATATAATAGGGTAGCTATGGTTGTTTTTCCATTGGTTCCGGTGATACCGATAAGCTTTAGTTTTTCTGATGGATTTCCAAAATAATTTGAAGCCATAATAGCTAATGCTTTTTTTGAATCCTCCACCTGTACATAACTCACTCCATTTACAATAACTTCCGGAAGCTCTTCACAAATAACGGCAAGCGCTCCTTGATTTACTGCCGTATTGATGTACTTGTGCCCATCTGATAGAGTCCCCCTAATTGCAATAAAACAATCGTTGAGTGAGACTTTTCTAGAATCAAATACCAGGTTGCCAAATGTCAGGTCGGTGCTTCCAACGACAGCATTTATAGTGACTTTATATAGAATATCTCTTAAATTCATGAAGAAAGCTCCAATAGTATTTGTTTCCCTTTTTCAATTTTTTCACCCTCTTGCAAGGACTGAGATTTTACATTTCCGTTTCCGGTAACTTTAACTTTTAACCCTAAGTTTTCCAAAAGTGAAACCGCATCCATTCCTGGCATTCCTCTCACATTTGGAATATTTTTTTGTTCCCCTTGAGCCAGTTTATAATACTTTTGATAATCTGCTTCGACAGTTGCCTGTAGCACATTGAGGTTTTCTACATAATCAAAATTGGGCGAATCGATATAAATTTTTTGAGCAATACTTTTAAATACAGGCCCAGCAACATCAACACCATAATAACCTGTACTCACTTTAGGTTTGTGAATGATGACAATACAAGAATATTTTGGGTCATCTGCCGGAAAGTACCCAGCAAAAGAAGAAATATATCTAGGGTTTTCTGCCCAGTCTTTCATCCAGTATTCGGTTTGAGCAGTTCCTGTTTTTCCGGCCATTGAAAAATCAGGAGAATAGAGTCTGCTTCCTGTTCCTCTTTCTACCACATTTTTGAGAATTTCTCTTACTTTTTGAAGTGTTTCAGCAGATGCAATCTTTTGGTCTATGATTTCGACATCAAAAGTTTCAATTTCCTTATTCCAGGCTTTTACCTGTCTTATAAACCTAGGTTTTACCATAACACCATTGTTTGCAATAGCGTTGTAAAATGTCAATGTTTGAAGTGGTGTAATAGATACTCCATACCCATAAGCCATAGAAGGCAAAGCATTTCGACTCCAGCCGGTTTTATCAGCCGGATGTGGAATTTTAGGCGTTCCTTCACCAAGTATAGGCAATCCTAATTTTTCATCTAAATGCATAGCCTGAAGCATCTCAACAAAATGTTTTGGCCTGTCTTTGTAATTTTCATCAATCACCCTTGCAATAGCAATATTTGATGATACTTCCATTGCGCGTGCCATAGATATTTTACCGTGACCTCCTTTTCTGGAATCTCTCACTTTCTTTCCATAAAAACTATACACCCCGTTTCCGGTGTCAACCACGGTGCTGGTATCTATTACCTTGTCTTCTAAAGCTGCTATAAAAGCCATTGTTTTAAAGGTAGAACCCGGCTCGTGAGATTCACCTATTGCATAATTGAGTTTTTCATAATAGGTGCCCTTAGAGGTTCTTCCTAGATTTGAAACGGCTTTGATTTCACCTGTTTTGGTTTCCATTACGATTACTGTACCATGCTCTGCTTCATATTCTTCTAATTGTTTTAAAAGAGCATGGTGAGCTATGTCCTGGATATTTACATTGATAGTCGATATAACATCATAACCATCCCGGGGCTCAATCTCGTTTTCATCAAAAATAGGCTTCCATTGGCCTTGTGCAATTTTTTGTTTTAATCGCTTTCCATCTTTTCCTTTGAGGTAATTGCTATAAGCTCCCTCAAGACCCACCCTCAACGTATCTCCATTGTGGTCACGGCGTTCATAACCTACAATGCGTTCTGCAATTTTACCAATGGGGTGCTCTCTAACAGTACTTTGTTCTGCAATAAAACCACCACGATAAGGCCCAAGATTAAAAAGTGGAAAAGATTTAATCTCAAGATAATCTGAGTACCCTTGATTTTTAGCAACAAGCAGGTATCTGTTTTTATTTGCCCTAGCATTTCTGAAAAGAGTTTGATAATGCCCTGATGATTTGCCCAATTTTTTTGCAAGTGCGTCTGACAACGGAACAATATTTTTTTCAAAATTTTCTGCACTCACTGTAACAGCATCAAACCGGATATCATAATTGGGTGCCGATGTTGCTAATAAACTTCCGTCATCTGCATAAATATTTCCTCTATTTGAAGGAATGGTAAAGTTTTTTGTGGTGTTTACTTTTGCGAGTTCCTTATACTTTTCTCCCTCAACAAACTGTATGTTGACAATTTTGAACAAAATGGCGAGTACAAAAACAAACAAACATCCTGCGATGATGTAAAGTCGATGTAGTATGTTTTTATCTTCAAATGCCATTAGTCTTCGTTTTGTGATACGATTTTAATTTTATGTGGAGGATTTGTGGAGGGCTTTAAACCCTTTTTTTCTATTTGAGCAACCACTTTACTTTCCATTTTCACTTTCATTAACTTGGATCGCATATCAACAAATTCGCTCCTCAATTCTTTTACTTCGTTGTTTAATTTAGCTATTTCATGTACTTTTCTGTCTGCACTGTGTGCACTAGAAATCATTATCAATGCGAGCACCGAGAGAAAAATGATAAACTTCCAGTTTTTGAATGCGTC
>JANSXN010000036.1 GCA_024742935.1 Flavobacteriaceae bacterium | reverse complement strand
GGATGCTTATAACTTCTATAGAAGAACAGGAGCACCAAGAGATATTCAACCACATATCGAGCCTAACCCGGGTGGGTTTATTCGTTCGCATTTATATCCTGCTAACGCAGCAAATAACAATGCAAACATCACTCAGAAACCTAACGTATTACAACGTGTATTCTGGGATAACAATCCATTAGAAGGGTTTCCTCAAAACAACTAAAAAAGAAATATTATGAAAAATACATTTTTAAAATTATCATTATTCTCAGTTGCTTTCCTTCTGTTTGCGTGTAGCGATACAGACAAGCTAATTGATGATGTTTTTGACGATACAACCTCTGGAGGTATCCTTAGAACCCTTGAGGCTTCAACAGATTTACCAATTGGTTTAACTGATACCGGTGTAGAACTTCTCTTGGAGATTCAAGACGAAGAAGACGGTGATTTATCAGACCGTATCAATGTCTACGCAAGTTTTCTACACGTTACCGGTGGTGGTACAAACGACAGAGATGAAGCACTTTTAAAAACCATTACAAGTGATCAATTTATACTGGGTGAGCGTTTGCCACGTGCCTTAGTTCAAACTAATTTACCAGAATTACAGGCTTTACTCAACTTGGGCGATGACGACTTTACTGGTGGTGACCGTTTTGTGATTCGTGTAGAACTGGTCTTTAAAGACGGTAGAAGATGGAGCAATGACAATGCCTCTCAAAGTGTATTGGGAAATGCGTTCTTTTCCTCTCCATTTGTATATAACGCGAACGTTACTTGTGTGGTTCCAGAAGAAAGTTTCATTGGGAGCTATACTGTTACATCTGCAGGAGCTGGTGTTCTAGGAATACAAGTCTGGGCAGAAGGTACTGTTGTAACAATGGTTGCCGATGGAGGTCCTACAAGACGTTCTTTTGACATAGTTCATATCCCTGATGCAGGGGTGGGACAACCTGCTACTACCTTTGCTTTTGATCTTGTTTGTGGCAATGTTAATATCGCTTCAAATCAGAGTACTGGTTTACAGTGTTCTTCAGGTTTATTTTATGGCCCTGCACCCAGTGGAGAAACTGGAAACTATGATGCAGGAAATGATTCTGTAATTACATTTGTATTTACAGATAATTCCGGAAGTGATTGTGGTGAAGCTCCTCAAAACGTAACTGCAACACTTACCAAGAATTAATACAATTGATTTTTATATTTTTAAAACCCGCCAATTGGCGGGTTTTTTATTTACTCTATATAGAAAATAAAAATAGTATCTGAATACTAAACACCCACCACTGGCGGGTGTTTTTTTTATACCTTTGCTTTTATGCAAAAACAAACCCAAATAATTGGCATCAGGGCAATTCTTGAAGCCATCCATGCCGGTACAACCATCGATAAGGTATTTATTCAAAAAAATACCCAAGGTGAGTTAATGAGCAGTTTACTCAAGCTTTTGAAGCAGCACTCTATCAATTTTTCCTACGTGCCTATTGAAAAACTAAACAAATTATCACAAGGCAATCACCAAGGGGCTGTGGCATCCATCTCACCTATTACCTTTGTTGAACTTGAAGCCCTGGTAGAAGGCGTATTGGCTCAAAAGGAGAATCCCTTGTTTTTAATATTGGATCAATTGAGTGATGCCCGTAACTTTGGAGCTATTATAAGAACAGCCTCCTGCACAGGAGTTGATGGCATTATCATTCAAAAACACGGTGCTGCACCGGTTAATGCAGATACTGTAAAAACCTCTGCAGGTGCGGTCTTTCAGGTACCCATTTGCAAGGTAGATCACATCAAAGATGCAGTGTATTATCTTCAAGCTTCCGGAATTCAAGTCCTCGCTGCAACAGAAAAGAGTTCACAAACTATTTTTGAAATGGATTTAAAACCGGCAACTGCCCTTGTGATGGGTTCAGAAGACAAAGGAATCAATCCATCAGTATTGAAAATAATTTCTCAGAAAGCAAAATTACCCATGCAAGGGGAAATAGCTTCTTTAAATGTTTCTGTTGCTTGTGGTGCATTTTTGTATGAAGTGGTGAGGCAACGGTTATAAATTCCAAAAAACAAATTCCAAATTCCAAAAGTTTAAAAGGTTATGTATTTAGCTTGGGATTAAACCAAATAGGTGTTCTTGACTATAGATTATCTTTCTTTTTAAATGTATAAGTAATTTTAACCTTTGGTTGCTTGTTTTCAAGTGATGAGTTATTTGGAGTTTGGAAATTAGTGCTTGTAAATTCTTCTTTTTCTTCTTTGGGAGTGGGTACAAAGTTCCCGTTTTCATCAAAATGTTTCATAAAAGCATCCTCCTCTTCCTTGTAATCTTCTTGTTCCCATTTGTAGATTTTTGGTTTTTCGATTTTCGTTTTAAACAAAAAGGAGAATAAAAAGCCCACAAACAAACCGGAAAGGTGACCTTCCCAGGAGATTCCCTTTTCAATGGGAAATACATACCACAGTAAACCGCCATATAAAAAAACGATGATTAAAGACAAAGCAATCAATCTGTAATAGGACGAAAATACTCCTTTAAAAAAAAGAAATGAAACAAGCATATACACTATTCCACTGGCACCAATATGATAAGAAGGGCGACCTATAAGCCAGGTGATAAAGCCTGTAAGAAATAAGCCAAATAAAAGTACACGCCAGCTATCTTTGTTATAAAAATAAAATAAGGCTGTGGATAAAACCAAAAGGGGAATGCTATTGTTGAATAAATGCTTGACACTTCCGTGAATAAAGGGGCTAAACAGAATACCTTTTAATCCCTCAATTGTTCTGGGATAGACTCCCCACGAATTAAAAATAACACCAAATCGTATTTCAAACCAGTACACCAGCCAGATTGTTAATACAAACAAGATGGGATACCCAAGTGTAGCTGTCTTAAAAGAAAATGGATTGTCTGTGTTTTTCATAAGTACCCGCGAATCTAACTGTCGGCAGACAGGGGCGGGTTACTTCCTGTTTACACCCGCAATTAATATTTTAACCTTAATCCAAAAACTCTGCCGTAATAAAGATACTGAAATTGTGGCAGTCATTTTAAATTTCAAAATACAAGCACCAAATTCCAAAAATATTAATCAAATGATAGCAAGTCAAAATTTAAAAAATCAATAACTTTACACCATGAGCACTCCACTGGCAGAACGCATTCGTCCAAAAAGTTTAAACGACTACATTAGTCAGCGTCATTTGGTGGGTGAAACCGGGGTTTTAACAGCTCAAATCAAACAGGGCTTAGTTCCTTCTATGATTTTTTGGGGACCACCGGGAACCGGAAAAACCACACTGGCAAATATCATTGCACTTGAAAGCGGAAGACCTTTTCATACCCTTAGTGCCATAAGTAGTGGCGTGAAAGATGTGAGAGAGGTCATCGAAAAAGCAAAAAAAGGCGACGGGCTCTTCACTACAAAAAACCCCATACTTTTTATAGACGAAATTCACCGTTTCAGCAAATCACAACAAGACTCACTTTTGGGAGCGGTCGAAAAAGGATGGATTACATTAATTGGTGCCACAACAGAAAACCCGAGTTTTGAAGTAATCGCCGCTCTACTTTCTCGCTGTCAGGTTTATGTATTGAAACCTTTTGAAAAAAGTGATTTAGAAGCCCTTTTAAGACGTGCAATTGAAAAAGACGAACTCTTATCACAAAAAAACATAAAACTTCAGGAAACCGAAGCGCTTTTGAGGCTTTCAGGTGGTGATGCCCGCAAACTGCTCAATATGTTTGAACTTGTTATTCAATCAGAATCCGGAGATAAGATTACCATTACCAACGAGTTGGTTATGCAAAAAGTGCAACAAAAAACCGTAAGGTATGACAAAACGGGTGAGCAGCATTATGATATTATATCGGCTTTTATAAAGTCCATTCGCGGAAGCGATCCCAATGCGGCCGTTTACTGGCTCGCCAGAATGATTGCCGGCGGTGAGGATGTGAAGTTCATTGCCCGCAGATTGCTTATCTTAGCTTCTGAAGATATTGGGAATGCAAATCCCACAGCTTTAGTGATTGCAAACAACACGTTTCAGGCAGTCGCAACCATAGGTTACCCAGAATCGAGAATTATTTTAAGTCAGTGTGCCATTTATTTGGCCAATTCGCCCAAAAGCAATGCGAGTTACAGGGCAATTGATGATGCATTGGCAACTGTTCAAAAAACAGGTGATTTGGAAGTGCCGCTTTCAATACGGAATGCACCCACAAAACTGATGAAAGAATTGGGTTATGGAGACAATTATCAGTATGCGCATAATTATGAAGGTAATTTTGTTCCTCATGAGTTTTTACCGGAGGAAATTTCAGGAAAAACATTTTATGAACCGGGAAGCAATGCAAAGGAAAATGTGTATCGCAATTATTTGAAATCACTTTGGAAGGATAAGTATAAATATTAATTATAATTTCTGCGTAAATCTGCGCTATCTGCGGGAAATTAAAAAGTTATACCACAGAGTTGCACAGAGAAGGCACGGAGATTCACAGAGTAAAATAAAAAAGAATGAAAGGAAAACTAGTAAAAGACAAAGCTACCCCTCGAGGAGCTTACCCGCACGTAAAACGCGTAGGTGATTTTATATTTGTTTCAGGAACAAGTTCGCGCAAAGCAGACAACACTTTTGCCGGTGTGGAACAGGTTGATGAAATGGGAAGCATGAAACTCGATATCGAGGCACAAACCCGTGCCGTTATTGAAAACATTCGCGACTTTCTTGCAGAAGAAGGTGCCGGTTTAGAAGATGTGGTTGATGTCACCAGTTTTCTGGTCAATATGAATGACTTTGCAGGCTACAACAAAGCCTATGGGGAGTATTTTACCACAGACGGTCCTACACGCACTACAGTGGCTGTACATCAACTACCCCACCCACATTTGCTGGTAGAGATTAAGGTGATGGCTTATAAACCGAAATAGTTTCAGGCTTGCCTTCCGTAGCTTTAGCGTAGGGAGGTTTAAAGTTTCAGGTTCAAAGCTTTATATTTGATATTTAAAGAATAGAATATTAAAGCTTTTTATTGATAAAATGTGTCAATAGTAACGCAATAACTAAGGCAAGTAAGGATTCCGGAAGAAGATATGTAGATAGCTTGACACCATCAATTGTGACTGTAGTCCCTTCAAAAATAAAATGGCTTTTTGTCTTGATAGCATAAAATATTCGAATTGGAATCAAACTGTATAAAATTGAAAAATGAAAACTGACAACAAGAATTAAATTAATAATTGCTCTAACAAAAATTCTATCTAAATTTATAAGCATCTGAATTTCATTTAGTCAACTAAAATAATAAAAATTGACATCTAAAGAAACATACATACAAAATTTCATCAACGGTAATTTCCAAAATCCAAAATCAGATGAATGGATTGATAATTTTAATCCTGCAAACGGTGAGGTGTATGGGAAAATACCCAATTCCTCAAAAGCAGATGTGGAGGAGGCTGTAAACGCTTCGGCGAAAGCATTTCCAGGTTGGTCAACCACAACCGTGGAAGAGCGTAGTAAAATAATGCTAAAAATCGCAGACGGCATTGAAGCCAAATTGCAATTCCTCGCCGAAGCCGAATCCAAAGACAATGGGAAACCCATATCGCTGGCTCTTTCAGTTGATATTCCCAGAGCAGCAAGTAATTTTCGTTTTTTTGGACATGCCATTACCCAGTTTGCAAGTGAAGCTCACGAGAGCGTGGGTCACAATGCAGTGAATTTCACCCTTAGAAAACCATTGGGCATTGTGGGTTGTATTTCACCCTGGAACCTCCCACTCTATTTGTTTACCTGGAAAATTGCTCCGGCTCTGGCAGCAGGAAACTGTGTGGTTGCCAAACCCAGCGAAGTTACTCCAATGACTGCTTATTTACTTGGCGAAATTTGTAATCAAGCCGGTTTACCAAAAGGCGTTTTGAATATTGTTCACGGCTTGGGCCAAACCACAGGACAAGCCATTGTTGAACACCCTCAAATTAAAGCAGTTTCCTTTACAGGAGGAACGGCCACCGGTGAACACATCGCCCGAACAGCAGCTCCGATGTTCAAAAAATTATCGCTTGAGCTGGGCGGAAAAAATCCTAACCTCATATTTGCCGATTGCGACTATGACAAAATGCTGGACACTACCGTGCGTTCTTCGTTTGCCAATCAGGGTCAAATTTGTTTGTGCGGCTCACGTATTTTCGTGGAAGAAAGCATCTATGAAAAATTCAAAAGTGATTTTGTTGCCCGTGTAAAAGCTTTAAAAGTTGGCCATCCTTCTGAAAAAGAAAGCAAGCTGGGTGCTTTGGTTTCAAAACCGCATCTTGAAAAAGTGCTTTCGTTTATAGAAGATGCACCGGCTCAGGGAGCCACCATTCTTTGCGGGGGAAAAAAAGTCACTGTTCCTAGTTTTGAAAATGGCTATTATCTGGAACCTACTGTAATAGAAGTAAAAAGCAATCAATGCAAACTCAATCAGGAAGAAATTTTTGGACCGGTGGTGACGATGATGTCTTTTAAAACCGAAGAAGAAGCTCTGGCGATGGCCAATGAGGTGCGTTATGGCTTGTCAGCCACTTTATGGACCAATAACCTCAACCGCACCATGCGTTTCAGTAATGAATTGCAAACCGGAATTGTTTGGGTTAATACCTGGATGATGCGTGATTTAAGAACACCTTTTGGCGGAATGAAAGACAGTGGTGTAGGTCGTGAAGGTGGCTGGGAAGCCTTGCGATTTTTTACAGAGCCTAAGAATGTTTGTATTCAGTATTCTTAGAAATTTAAAATCCTTAAATTTGAGGTGAAATTGTATTATAATTAACGAGACACCCGCTTTAGCGGGTGAAGGATATGAAAAAAAAACTAAGAATAAACGGCCATTCACACCTGCTACCCTATCCTGAGGAGATTCCTCAGTTTATGAAGGATAAAGGTATTTTTTGGGTTGATAAAGACCGAAAGTTTATGCTTCAAAAAAACTGGAGCCGCCCGGTGACAGATTCCAGCTTTTTCCTGAATGAAAAACTGGAATGGATGGAACGCAATAAAATAGACCACGCTGTAGTGCTGAACCTTTCTCAATTATATGGAAACGGTTTGCGAGTGGAAGAAATGAAGCAGGCTCTGCGCTTTCAAAACGATTTTAATGCCCGAATTCAACAAGAAAACCCATCAAAATTCACAACAGGCTTTGTGGTTCATCCCGGCCTTTTAAAAGGCGCTATGTGGGAAGTGGAACGCTGTGTGGAAGAACTAGGTATGCAGTTACTGTGTCTTCCCACCCATTATATGGATACCATTGGCACCTGGCGTTGTATATTTGATGAAGAAAACGAAGAACTTTTTGAACTTGCCAGCAAATACAATCTTGCTGTAGAAATTCATCCTTATGACGGTGAAAAGTTTATTCTACTTGAAAATACTTCCTGGCGTTTTCACCTCATCTGGATGTTGGCACAATGTGCTGATGCTTATCACTTCCTTACTTTAAATGGCTATCAGGATAAATACCCGGGAATGCGCACTTGTTTTGCCCATGGAGGACAGTTAGCTCAAATTAATTTAGGACGACGCATTCAAGGTTTTGATGGCCGTCCTGATCTTTTTGAAGGAAAACACCACCCTAGAAAAGCAGTGGCACATAAAAATATTTTCTTTGACACCCTTGTACATGATACCGGCTCGTTGGGATTGTTAGTTAAAAACCAAACTTCCAAACAAGTCATTATGGGTCTTGATGACCCCTACCCGCTTGGCGAAATGGAAAGTGAACAGCAATCTTCTTATCCCGGCAAAATTCTTGATTTAGCCAAAGAACAAAAGATACTAACCGAAACAGAATGTGACGCCATCTGGAGCGACAATGTGATTCAATGGCTGTGTGGTGATGATGAGCAAGCAAAACAAAAGTTAATCAATAGAATTACCGGATAATGGATTTCATTTCTGAAGAGCTTGACAACTATGTAATTGAACATACCCAATCTGAACCTGAATTATTACAACAATTAAATCGGGAAACTCAGGCAAAGGTGCTACAGCCCAGAATGCTTAGCGGGCACTATCAAGGAAGGGTATTGAGTATGATTTCAAAATTGGTGTCTCCAAAAACAATATTGGAAATTGGCACATATACAGGTTATTCAGCGCTTTGCATGATGGAAGGCATTCAAAAAGATGGAATGCTTCATACCATTGACCACAATGAAGAGCTATTTTCGCTACAGCGAACCTATTTTGATAAATCAGAATTAGGTGAGCAAATTGTCCAACATGTTGGTGAGGCTCTTGAAATTATTCCAAATTTAGAAGGACCTTTTGATTTAGTATTTATTGATGCTGACAAAGAGAATTATTGCGATTATTTTGAACTTATTCTTCCTAAAATGAAAACGGGTGGTGTTATTTTATCTGATAATGTGCTATGGAGTGGAAAAGTTTTGGAAAAACCCAAAAGAGATGATGTTGACACTCGTGCACTTATTGCCTATAACAAGCTTTTAAATACGCATCCCAAAGTAGAAAGTGTTTTGTTGCCCATAAGAGATGGTTTAACAATTACACGAGTTAAATAATTTGATTGGAACTATACTAGGGCATTCAAATGGGTGTTGCATCTTTTGTAAAATAAAAAGGCCAGCAAACAGCCCATAAATGCTCCAAAAATCAAATCGGATGGAAAATGAACCCCCACAAATATTCTACTTAAGGCAAACAAAAACGGAAATAAAAAGACCAGCCAAATCCAAGAAAATTTCTTTCTTAAAACTAAATAGGCAAAGGTTGCGATTGCAAACGAATTTGAAGCGTGACCAGAATAAAAACTATAACCGCTGGGACGCTTTAAAATTCGTATCATTTCTGATATTTCAAGAAGATTATTGGGTCTCAAACGAGCTACACTAAATTTTGTAAGAGCCATTAAAAGAAGGCTAAGGGCAACCAAACCTAAAAAATATAGGAAAACAATTTTTGCTTTTGGAGTTTCATAAGCCCTGAAAATTAAATACAATAAAAGAGCAAACAAAGGAATCCAAACGGTCGTATTTGTAATGAATAACCAAAAGCCGTCAAGGGATTCAATACCGGAATTGTTCAGGTAAATAAATAAATCGATATCCCACTTTTTGATTTTTTCAATCATTTAAAATTGACGTTTCACCGGCCCGGTGATTTCATTGATATCTTCTTTGGCTTTTTCTATTTCATTTTGTACGTCCTTTGTGATATCAACATCAATCCCTCTCTCTTTGGCTCCCTTGGTGATTTCACTCTTAATATCATTAGTTGCATTTTTTATTTGTTTGATGCCTTTTCCTAGCCCACGAGCAATTTCAGGAACTTTATCTGCTCCAAAAACCATAAGGACGATAAAAAGTATAAAGCCAATTTCGGCTCCACTTATAAATAGAAATAATGCGTTTGATATCATATGACAAATATAGTGAAGTTTCTAAAGGCTTGAAAGAAATTATTCAGACGTCTTAAGATAGATTTTACTTTGCTTTTCAAGGAAATCCATCAATTTGAGTTCGTTGTTTTCTTTCAACAAGTCTGTTGTGAAACCATTTTCCAGTATAAAGTAGATAAAGTTTTCGATACTTATTTCAGGGATTTGTAGCAAATCTGTAAAAAAAGTTTTAGGGAAACGCTGATAAATTGCTGTATAAGATACATCAGATATTTGTGCTCTTTCAAGAGGGCTTCGTTTTTCAGCAGAATTTTTTCGATTTTTAAAAAGAGTTTCCCCTAGTAATCCCACAAAACCCAGTAAATTAACAGTACCAATGTGTTCTGTTGCCATTTTGCTTGTTTTATCCAACGCACTGTTTGTAACACCGCTGCTTTTATCATCACTAAATTCAAACCCATACTCGAGATCTTCCCATGATAAATTTAATGCAGCAAGTGGGTCTGAAGTTTTTATTCTAGCGGCATCCACAACAATATTTCCTGTCAAATCATGGGGTCTTACAATCACTTCATCGAGTTGGAAAATTGCAGGATTCACATAAATTTTCATAACTCTATTGGCAACAATTCCCTCATCCACAATAACCGTAAATTTTTGAAATTGAAGCGCACTAAAGAGCACTCTGTCATTGATTGCAACCTCAATGGTAAATTCACCATTGTCATTGGTGATTGTTCCTTTTTGAGAAGATACATTATAAATTGAAATGGCTTCAAGATCCTCGTCGGCCGGTGCTGTAATAACCCCTTTTACCTCAACTCGCTCTATTTGCTGAGAGAGTGCAACAAATGGAACTATAAAAATTAGAAATAGTAATAACTTTTGCATGCTTAAATTTACACTTAATTTCTTGTGTCAATTTTAAACAAGTGTTAAAACTTTATCCATAAAATTTATTGTAATTTTAAGGTTTTAAAAACAATCATATCCTATGAAAAACTGCATTATAGCAAGCACATCAACCGTTTATGGAGGAAATTATTTAGATTATTTACTTCCTGAACTCAAGCATTTTTTCGAAAATACTCAAGAGATTCTATTTATACCTTATGCACAGCCCGGTGGTTTGAGTTGTGATGAATACACACAAAAAGTTCAAAGTGCTTTTGAGCACATTGACAAAAAAGTTGTAGGATTACACAGCTTTAAAAACCCCAAAGAAGCACTTGAAAATGCCAATGGTATATTTACAGGAGGAGGTAATACATTCAGGCTTGTGAATGCTCTTTATAAAAATGAGTTGATGGCCGCTTTACGCGAAAGCATCCTCAAAGGCACCCCCTATCTAGGCACCAGTGCCGGAAGCAATATCTGTGGCCTCACTATGCAAACTACAAACGATATGCCCATTGTCTATCCGCCAAGTTTTAAAACTTTGGGGATACTTCCTTTTAACTTGAACCCCCACTATCTTGACCCGGAACCCAATTCTACTCATATGGGTGAAACCCGTGAAACACGCATCAAAGAATTCCACAGCATAAACAACTTACCCGTTGTGGGACTGAGAGAAGGCAGCTGGCTTGAAGTAAAGGGTGAAAATACGCTCTTAAAAGGGAATTTTGAGGCTCGCATTTTCCTACAAAACAAACAAGCCTTTGAAATCCAACCACTCACAGAATTAAATACCATTATTTAATGGATTACACAAAAATACTCAATAAAATAAGTGAAGAACTTTCCAACTTTTCCAATTCAGGAAAAATTGCTTCTTACATTCCTGAGCTTTCAAAAGTTGATCCATCAAAGTATGGAGTTCATTTATATTGTACCCTTGGTTCACACCACGCTTATGGCGATACAAAAGAGCGTTTTTCTATACAAAGTATTTCAAAAGTCTTCAGTCTTACATTAGTAATGAAACTACTGGGCGATGCCTTGTGGGAACGTATGGACGTTGAGCCCTCAGGAAATGCTTACAATTCTCTTTTTCAATTGGAACGGGAAAACGGCATTCCCAGAAACCCTTTTATAAACTCAGGTGCACTTGTACTTGCAGACATATTGGTTTCAGAATATGAGAAACCAAAAGACGAGATATTGAAATTTGTTAGAAATATTTCAGAAGTGACTAGTATTGATTTTGATGAAAAAGTCGCTCACAGTGAAAAGCAACACGGCTACAGAAATGCCGCTTTAGCCAATTTGATGAAATCTTTTGGAAATATTAAAAATGATATTTCAACGGTACTTGATGTTTATTTTTATCAATGCTCTCTTGCTATGAGTTGTGAAGAACTCGCAAAAGCTTTTATGGTTTATGCAAACCAAGGAAAGCTCCTCAAAACCGGGGAAGAAATAGTAAACCCCATAAAAGTACAACGCATCAACGCCTTGATGCAAACCTGTGGTTTCTATGATGAGGCCGGCGAATTTGCCTTTAGAGTGGGTCTCCCCGGTAAAAGTGGTGTGGGTGGTGGTATTGTTGCAATTCATCCCGAAAAATACAGTGCTGCCGTGTGGAGTCCAAAATTAAACGAAAGAGGAAATTCCCTTTTAGGAATGGAAACACTGGAACGATTGACAACAAAAACAGGTCTATCTATATTTTAAAAACAATGCAAAAAGCAACAGTAGTCGTGAAAAAAATCACTGCCGAAGATACCATCGCTGTGCGCCATCCTGTATTAAGAGCAGGCAGACCCAAGGAAGATTGTTATTTTCAAGGTGATGATTTAAAAACAACGGTTCACTTTGGTATTTATGACAATGATAAACTCGCCGGTGTGGCTACTTTTTTGGATTCTAAATTTCCAACCTTTGAAGGAAGACACCTTCAACTAAGGGGAATGGCTGTTTTGGATGAATTTAAAGGTAGAGGATTTGGGAAACGTTTATTGGAGGCTGGTGAAGAACTGGCTAAAAAGAAGAAAATAAATTTAATCTGGTGTAATGCCCGTATTTTGGCAGTTCCATTTTATGAAAAATTGGATTTTAAAAAAATTGGGGCTTCATTTGAAATTCCAAAAGTTGGCATCCACTTTGTAATGTACAAGCAAATATCTAACACTTTTGATTCATGTTAAAAAAACTACTCTTTGTATTTTGCTTTACTCTATTCTTCATTTCTTGTAAAGAAAAGGTTGAAGTGACACCTGAAATAAAAGTGGAAGAACCTTACCTGGGGCCCAAAAATAAAATTAGTGCTGTATCAATAGATTCAATTTCACTAGAGATAATTAGTGATACTATCATTCAATCATTTTACAAAAAAAATCAATTAAAAACTTTTTGGGTTTCAGATCAATTAAGAACTAATTTACTTAATACTTTAAGTGATGTTGAGGGTGAAGGGCTTTTTAAAAAACACTTTGATATAGATAGCATTCAAAAAAAAGAAACTCTTATAGAAAGTCTCACTGACAAAGAACTTATTTCTTATGATGTTCTTCTGACTGAAAATCTGCTGCGCTACATTCAAAAAGTAAGTAAAGGAAGTCTAGATCCAAAAACAATGTATGATGACTATGATTTGAAAGCTGATTCATTTGATTTTCAAACGACCTTGCTAAAGTTTCAAGAAGAAGATTTTGATAAGCTTATTAAAGATCTGAGTCCTCAACATAATGTATATAAAAGGTTATTAAAAGCTCTAAAACTAATTAATGAGCTTCCAAATGAAGAATTTTCTAAAATTGAAGTTGACGGTAAGATTGAATTAAATGACACAACAGATGTTGTCAAAGCTCTTAAAGAGCGTTTGATATTTTGGAAAGACTTGAAACCTCAAGATAGCATTTCCCCTTTTTTTGATGAAGACACAGAACTGGCGGTCAAAAGGTTTCAGATGCGACATGGTCTTGCAACAGATGGTGTTGTGGGTGTTGGTACTCTCTATGCTCTTAACATAACACCAGAACAAAGAAAACAACAAATTATCGCAAACCTGGAACGATGGCGTTGGTATCCCAAAAATCTTGGTGATGAATATCTCATTATAAACATTCCAGACTATACTTTGTATGCTGTTAAGAAGAAGGATACTACTAAGACAATTAGAGTTATTGTTGGAAAAAGTTCCAGAAGAACTCCTGTTTTAAGTTCAACTTTCAGTCATTTGGTTTTTAATCCCACCTGGACTATACCCCCAACAATCAAAAAGAATGATATTGTTCCTGCAATAAAAAGAGACCGGGGCTATTTAGCTTCAAAAAACATGACAGTATATGACAGGCAGGGTAATAAAGTGAGTGCTGAAAACTGGAATGAAAAAGAAGCCCTTTCCTATCGTTATGTTCAAAGCCCGGGTACATACAATTCACTGGGCCTGGTTAAGTTTATGTTTCCCAATCGTTTTTCTGTTTATCTACACGACACCAATTCAAGAAGTTTTTTTGATAGAGCAACTAGGGATTTGAGTTCGGGTTGCGTGAGAGTACAAAACCCTTTTGAACTGGCAGCATACTTACTTGATGATGAAAAAAAATGGAGTCTGGAAGAAATCAATCAATTAGTTAAAACAAACAACACAAAAAATGCACAAATGACCAAAGAGGTCAAGGTTCATCTCTTTTATTGGACAGCCTGGAGCGAAAATGAAACATTGCAATTTCGGGATGATATGTACAATAAAGATACTCCTTTATACGCTGCCTTATTAGATCAATTCTGATTTTTCGAAATATTCATCAGAAGGGTAATAGATAAATAAACACGAATTTTCTTTTATCAAATCTATTATTTCTTTACTCTCTTCCATTGGCAAAGAGGGACATCCCAAACTTCTACCAAGCCTGCCGTGCTGAGATATGAAATTTTCAGACACATAGTCTGCACCGTGAATTACAATCGCTCTCTCCCTGGCTTTGTCATTAATTCCTTTTTCCAATCCATCCAGTCTTAAAGAATAACCGTGTTTTCCAAAATAACTTTCGGCGGTAGCATAAAATCCTAAACTGCTTTGGTATGATTCAGGTATGTTTGAAAAAGTATCAGCATATTCATTTCCTGTATTTCTTCCGTGTGCTACATAAGTTTGATGAAGTATGTCCTTTGTGGTTAAGTCTATAACCCAAAGTCGCTTTTCGTTTGCAGACAGGCTAAAGTCAACTACTGTCAGTAAACTCTTTTTTATTTTTCCGTCTTTTTCCAATTGGTAATACCCCTCAAGAGCTTTTATAAAACTCCTCTTTGTTGGCAATTCAAAAACATTTGAATTTAAATTATTATAAGCAATTTCTGCTTTTGACAGTGTTGTAGTAGTGAGTTCGTTAAAGGAGAGGTTTGTTGAATTGTGGTTTATTGAATAGGAAAAAAATCCGAACAATAAAATGGGGAGAAACTTGTAAATCATTATTAATCTTTAGGTTAAATTTATATTTGGGCTCACCAAAAATAATTATTAAATTGGAAATTCAAAATAAATGAGTATAAAAATTGTTTTCTGTATTAGATTTTAACGGATTAAAATTAAAATTGTTATCTCACTTATTTAAAGTTTCACACAGAATTTACTCATTCACAAAATGAAAGAAAAATACTTAGTACATTTGCATTACAAATAAAATTATGCATAAAAAAGTCCTATTGATAATTCTTGATGGCTGGGGAATTACTCAAGACCCTAAAATCTCTGCCATAGCAAAAGCAAACACGCCTTTTATAGACTCCCTTTTTAAAAATTACCCCAATGCTTCTTTACGCACAGACGGTCTAAATGTGGGGCTTCCTGAAGGTCAGATGGGTAATAGTGAGGTGGGGCATATCAATTTGGGAGCCGGTCGCATCATATATCAGGAACTTGCAAAAATCAATCTTGCCGTTAAAAACAACACCCTTTCGCAAGAGCATGTTTTGAAAGAGGCTTTCGCTTACGCGAAAAAAAATAATAAAAACATTCATCTTTTAGGACTGGTTTCAGATGGTGGTGTTCATTCTCACATCAATCACCTCAAGGGATTGCTCAATGCTTCAGCTAAAGAAGGTTTGAGCAATCAAACATTTGTGCACGCCTTTACTGATGGTCGTGATGTAGATCCTCAATCAGGAAAGAAGTTTATTGAAGAATTGCAAAACCATTTAAAAATTTCCGGCGGAAAATTAGCTTCCATCATTGGCAGATACTATGCTATGGACAGAGACAAACGTTGGGAACGCACCAAAAAAGCATACGATCTTCTTGTTCACGGAAAAGGAACAACTTCTGAAAATGCGACCCATACTATACAGCAAAGCTATGACAATGGAATCACAGATGAATTTATTGAACCCATTGTACTATCCAAAAGTGAAAAACCAATAGCCACTTTACAAACAGACGATGTGGTGATTTTTTTTAATTTCAGGACAGACCGTGGCAGGCAACTCACAGAGGTACTATCCCAAAAACATTTTCACGAATACAATATGTCAATCTTACCATTGTATTTTGTAACGATGACCAACTATGATGACAATTTTAAAAACATCAGGGTCATTTACAATAAAGAAAACATTACAGAAACATTGGGCGAAGTGATTTCTAAAGCAGGCAAAAAGCAGATTCGTATAGCTGAAACTGAAAAATACCCACACGTTACTTTTTTCTTTTCGGGGGGTAGAGAAGCACCTTTTGAGGGCGAAAAGCGCATCCTTTGTCCTTCACCAAAAGTCGCTACTTATGACTTGCAACCCGAGATGAGCGCCTTTGAAATTAGAGATAAAATCATTCCTGAAATAGATAATAAAACGGCAGACTTCATCTGTCTCAATTTTGCAAACCCCGATATGGTGGGTCATACAGGTGTTTTTGAAGCTGCAGTTAAAGCCTGTGAAACTGTTGATTCTTGCACAAAAGACATCGTTAAAGAAGCTTTGGAAAACGGATACACCACACTCATCATCGCTGATCACGGCAACAGTGAAACAATGATAAATCCCGATGGCACACCCAACACAGCACATACCACAAACCCGGTTCCTATTATCGTTGTTGACCCCAATATAGAATCAGTTGAAAATGGTATTTTAGCAAATCTTGCACCCACAATTTTAAAACTAATGGGAATCAAAAAACCCGAAATAATGAATGAAAAATCACTTATAAATTAAACCTATGAAAAGTACACTTTTAATATTACTGGTATCCACACTTCTATTTGCCTGTGGAAATGAAAAAAAACAAGAAACAGAGGCAATAACAGAAACAGAAGTAAGTTCTGAGGAGGAAAAATTACCTATTCTTCTGGGCAAACAAGAAATTACTGCCATAAAATCGGCTCCATACTCAAGCTGGTTTATGGAAAATTATAAATACAGCCCAAATCAAAAAGTACTTGGCTCCTTAAAAGAAGCTTTGGAAGGAAAAAAAATCACCATTTTTATGGGTACCTGGTGTTCAGACAGTCAATTACAGGTGCCCGCATTACTTAGTGTTCTTGATGCCATAAAGTATGACAACTCAAACATAACATTAATAACAATGTCTGAAGATAAAGACACACCTGAAAATCTAGAAGAAGGCTTAAATATTCAATATGTTCCCACTATCATCCTTTATGATGGAGAAAGTGAAATGGGACGAATTGTTGAATATCCCGTTGAAAGTCTTGAAGCCGATTTACTGGCTATAGCTACAGGTAAAGAATATAAGCACTCTTACGCAGACGAGTAAAAATTCATTCCATTTATTCTTTGTAATTTTGCCGGAATTATGAGAAATAAATCTTTAACAATCGCCATCGATTTTGATGGCACATTGGTTGAGAATGCATATCCAAAAATTGGAAAACCCGTCCTGTTCGCTTTTGAAACTTTAAAAGAACTTCAGGAGCAAGGTCATCGTTTGATTTTATGGACATACCGTCACGGCTTCGAGTTAGAAGAAGCTATTGCTTTTTGTAAAGCAAAAGGAATTACTTTCTATGCAATCAATAAAAGCTTCCCGGAAGAAGAATTTGACAATACCCAAAGCAGAAAAATTTTAGCTGATATTTATATTGATGACAGAAATATAGGCGGTTTGATGGAATGGGGGGAAATATACAGACTGCTTGTTAATGAGAATGGCGGTGTAGTTAAAAAACCAAAAAAGAAAGGCCTGTTTTCCTATTTTAAAAAATAACCTGATTTAAAAAGTTATGATAATACCAAAGTCAAAGGACGAAATCGAATTGATGAGACAAAGTGCACTGGTAGTTTCCAGAACTCTGGGAATGATTGCTTCCGAATTAAAACCCGGAGTCAAATTAAGCTATCTAGACGCGCTTGCAGAGTCCTATATTCGTGATGAAGAAAACGCTTTGCCCGGTTTTAAAGGACTTTATGATTGCCCCTCTACGCTTTTAATCAGCGCAAATGACCAAGTGGTGCACGGCCTTCCTACAGACTATGAAATAAGGGAAGGCGATATTCTCTCTATTGATTGTGGTGCCATAAAAAATGAATACTATGGTGATCACGCTTATACTTTTGCTGTGGGTGAAATTAACCTCAAAACAGCTAAACTACTTGAAGTCACAAAAGAATCACTCTACCGAGGTATAAAAGAATTCAAAGCAGGTAATCGTGTGGGAGACATTGGTTTTGCTATACAGCATTACTGCGAAAGTTTTGGTTATGGTGTTGTGCGTGAACTCGTGGGCCACGGCCTCGGAAAGAAGTTACATGAAGACCCTGAAGTTCCCAACTATGGCAAGCGCGGCCGAGGAAAAAAATTCATTGAAGGCATGACCATCGCCATAGAGCCTATGATTAATATGGGAACCCATCGCGTAAAACAACTTAAAGACGGTTGGACCATCGTCACAGAAGATGGTCGCCCAAGTGCTCATTTTGAGCATAATGTTGCCTTAGTTAATGGCAAGCCTGAATTACTATCTACCTTTGGATACATCTATAAAGCTTTAGGGATTGTAAGTGATGAGGAGAAAGAATTCAGGCAAAGGGATTTGGTGCTTTAGTTTCAATCCACGCCTATGAAATCCCTTTTCAAATTTTTCCTCAATAAAATTCCAAGGCAGACCCTCATTAGATTGAGTTATGTGTTTCGGCCCGTTTTGGCATTTTGGTATCGGGGAAATCATTTTGAAGACCCCATTGATGGTAAAAGCTATCGCAGTTTTCTACCTTATGGCTATGAAAACCAACGGGAAAATGTATTGGCACCCGGCACACTTTCGCTGGAGCGACATCGACTTCTTTGGTTGTATTTAAAAAATGAAACTGCTTTTTTTACCGAAAACCTAAAAGTACTTCACTTTGCGCCGGAACAGGCTTTTTACAAACGTTTCAGAAACTTAAAAAACCTGGATTATACCACCACAGACCTCAACTCCCCGCTCGCAGATGTGAAAGCAGATATTTGCAATTTGCCTTTCGAAGACAATAGTTTTGACTTCATACTTTGCAATCACGTTTTAGAACACATTCCTGATGATAGAAAAGCCATGCAGGAATTGTATCGCATCTTAAAGCCCGGCGGCACCGGTATTTTTCAGATTCCACAAGACCTCAGCAGGGAAACTACTTTTGAAGACAACAGCATCAAAGACCCCAAAGAGCGCGCAAAAATCTTTGGACAATATGACCACGTGCGAATTTATGGACGGGATTATTTTGATAGATTAAGAGAGATAGGATTTCAAGTAGAAGAAGTTGATTATACAAAAACGCTTTCAGAAAAAAAAATTGAACGGTATCGTCTTTCAAAAGGGGAACTTATTCCGGTGTGTACCAAATAAAATATAGTTATTGTTTCCTTTTAACTTTTTATTTCGATTTGAAATTTAAAATTTGGTTATTTTTAGAAACTTATAAATCTGAAAAAACCAACACAATGAAGTCTTTCCAAAAATTATCGGTATTAATTACTTTCTTTATTCTTTCAGGAATTTACGCCCAAATCGATTTAAATTACCAAACCCCACATCCAGACATCCTCTCGCTCGCTGATGCATCGATGCCTCCCATAATGAGTATCAATAATGATGGTAGTCACGCGATTTTGATATACAGAAATCAATACATTTCCATAGAAGAACTATCTGAAAAAGAAATGCGCCTGGCTGGATTGCGTATCAACCCAAAAACAAACAGCTCTAGCAGAGCCAGAAATTATACCAAAATAAGCTTGTTTGATCTGAAAACCAAAAAAGAACGCGCAGTAACAGGTTTACCTGCCGATGCTAAAATCACCAACATCAATTGGTCAAACAACCAAGACAAGGTGGCCTTTATCAACGCTACTCAAAATGGAGTGGCACTTTGGGTCATCGATATGAAAACAGGCAAAGCCACTCAGCTTACAGAGGACAACCTCAATGCTAATATGGGCAATCCTGCAACCTGGCTAAAAGATGACTCGGGCTTTATTGTAAAAGTGCTTCCTTCAGACAAACAAAATCTTATTGACACAGATAACGCCGTTCCCACAGGCCCCACAATTTCAGTAAATGAAGAAGGCCAGAAAGCACAAAACAGAACCTATCAGGATTTATTAAAAAACACAAACGACGAAACTAATTTTGAAACACTGGTGCGGTCAGAACTATGGAAAGTAACACTTGACGGAAAAAAAACAAATTGGAAAGACGCTGCACTTTACAGAAGCATTTCACCCTCACCGGATGGCTCTTACTTTTTAATCACAGAAATAAACAGACCGTTTTCATATATTGTAACTTTTTCCAGATTTCCCACCTCCTACAACATCTATGACAAAAACGGGAAATTAGTTAAAAATCTGGTTGATGTGCCTTTAATTGAAGAATTACCCAAAGGATTTATGGCTGTACAAACCGGTCCGCGCAGCATTTCCTGGCGCGATGACCAGCCGTCAACGCTGGTATGGGCAGAAGCACTTGATGGCGGTGACCCGGAAACCCTAGTCGCCTACCGAGACAAAGTGATGCAACTTCAGGCTCCTTTTACTGCCAATCCAAAGCAAATTGCGCAAACCAAACTGAGATACTCGGGCATTGAATGGGGAAAAGAAGATTTAGCCATCTTAAACAGCTATTGGTGGAATACCCGAACAGCCCGCACTGAGTTTTTTAATCCGGCAGTACCCTTAGAAGAACCTGTGCTTTTCAGCGAAAGAAATTACCAAGACCGCTACAGTGACCCTGGTAGTTTTGTAACCAGCCGCAATGAATATGGCAGAAATGTGCTTGAAATCAAAGACGAAAATCTCTACCTCATTGGAGACGGCTTTTCGCCGGAAGGCAAATTACCCTTTGTGGATAAATACAGGGTACGCGAAAACAAAACAGAACGTCTCTACCAAGCCGAAAATGGTGAAATGCTGGAAAGCATCAGCAGAATGATGGATGTCGAGAAAGGAACCATTCTCACACGCCTCGAAAGCAGCAATGAATTTCCAAACTATTATTTGAGAAACATTAAAACCGGAACCCTGGAACAAGTATCTTCTTTTGAAAACCCTTTTAAAGCAGTACAGGATGTGCATAAGGAAGTAATCACTTATAAAAGAGATGATGGCTTGGAGCTTTCTGCCATACTTTATCTTCCGGTGGGCTATGACAAAGAGAAGAAAGAAAAAATGCCTATGTTGATGTGGGCTTATCCGCGAGAATTTGTAGATGCGGCCAGTGCTTCACAGGTAACTTCAAGTAGCAACCAGTTTACTTATATGAGCTACGGCTCACCTTTGTATTGGGTAAACCGCGGGTATGTTGTATTGGATAATGCTGCATTTCCCATCATTGGAGAGGGCGATGATTTACCCAATGATACTTTTATTGAACAATTGGTCGCGAACGCCAAGGCGGCAATTGATGCGGTAGATAATTTAGGATATATAGACAGAAACAGAGTAGCTGTTGGCGGACACAGCTATGGTGCTTTTATGACGGCAAATTTACTTTCACATTCAAATCTTTTTGCGGCGGGTATCGCCCGCAGTGGTGCATACAACAGAACTTTAACTCCATTTGGATTTCAAGCGGAAGAGCGCAACTACTGGGAAGCCCCTGAGATTTATTATGGTATGTCTCCTTTTATGCACGCTGAAAAAATGAAAACCCCTTTGCTTTTAATTCACGGTGAAGCTGATAATAATTCAGGTACTTACCCGATGCAAAGTGAGCGGTATTTTAATGCCTTAAAAGGACTGGGAGCACCGGTGCGATTGGTAATGCTGCCCAATGAAAGTCACGGTTATGCAGCAAGAGAAAGCATTATGCATATGCTTTGGGAACAAGATGATTGGTTGGAAACACATGTGAAGAATAAGAAATAGACAATAACCCTCTCAGTGTTTATCCTGATGATTCGGGACTGAGAGGGTTATTTTTTAATCGACAACAACTTCTTGAAAACCTGCTGTTAACCATTCTTGCATTTCACCGTTTTCACCTGTATAAATGATGTAAACATCCAGGTCGGAATGTTTTTCCAAAAAGGCTTGTGTTTCCTCCAGTTCCATCACCATAAAAGCGGTGGCAAAGCCATCCGCAAGCATACAGTTTTCAGCGAGTACAGAGACGCTAAATACATTGCTTTTTTGAGGCCAGCCTGTTTTGGGGTTGATGGTGTGTACATAGTTTGCCTTAGTGATTGGGTCGATGCGTGTTTTTCTGTAATTTCCCGAAGTAGCCATCGCGCGGTCTATGAGTTTTAACTTTTTTAAGAGGGTGCGTTCTTGCTGTTGTGTAGGGTCGTCAACGCCCACAATCCAGTTGTTTTGGGTTTGGTTGTTTTTTCCTTTTCCAAGTAATTCACCACCCAGTTCAATCAAATAATTTTCAACCTTATTTTGATTCAAAACGCTGCCCAGTAAATCAATCGCATAGCCTTTTGCAATGGCATTGAAGTCAATAAAGGTTCTGGGGTCTTGCTTTACAATCTGCTTATCATTGGTAAGTTTTAACTTTTCAAAGCCCACAAACTGCATAATGCTGTCAATTTGCGTGCTGTCTATGCCTTTTAAAGTTCCATCGGGTCCAAATCCATAGGCATTAACTAAAGGGCCCACAGTGGGGTCAAAAAAGCCTTTTGTGGCAAGCCAGAGTTCCTTTGAAGTATTGAAAACTTCAGTAAAATAATCATCTACCACAAGGGTCGTATCCCCTTGATTGATTCTGGAGATATCTGAAGTAGCGATATAAGTTGACATCGATTGATTGACTGCATCAAACACCTTTTTTAAATCATCGTGATAGTCGGTTTCACTTTCATATTGAATGTTGTAAGTAGTTCCAAAAGCTTCGCCGGTATTTTGGATTAAAATGGATTTTGCTTCTTGGTTATTGCAACCTATAAGTATTATAATGAAACTTAAGAAAAGTAGTTTTTTCATAGTTTAAAAAAGGAGTTCGGTTTAAAAAGTAATTTCTTGCAGTCCGTTATAAACAACGGTATAATCTTCATTTTTTATGATGGGTTGCTGGTAGTCGGCTCCGTGACCTAAACCCACACCGGCATAATAGGTTTTGGCCTCAAATTTATCTGCGTGATCTTTCATTTTTTTCATAAAGACTTTGTCATATTCCTGCACGGGGTCTGGATATGTAATGGCTCTCACAATCACAAAATGAAGTAATTTCTCTTTAAGCGCCACAAACTGGGGGTTCTTTTTCAAAGTAGAGTTCACACCCAAGAATTCAAAGCCTTGTTCTTCCAGGTCTTTACCCACGATGTTCATCGCGAGGTTGTGCATTTCTTGTTCTGTGAGGGGTAGTGGCATTGGATTTTTATTGATTAATAATAAAATACTCATTTAGATATAAAAAAACCGATACTTTAAAGGTATCGGTTTTTTATTATTGTGGACGATTATCCTCCAAAGTCATCAAAACGGATGTGCTCATCAGGGATTCCAAAATCTTC
>JANSXN010000116.1 GCA_024742935.1 Flavobacteriaceae bacterium | reverse complement strand
AAGCTCCTGTGGGTGGCTTCCGAACCAAACCCAAACAGGCTTGGGATTTTGAAGAAATACAACCCAAACCTTCACCCACGGTACTATTATTTTATATAAAGCATCGAACCAGAGAACAAATTCAAGGCTATAAAACAACGCTTTTCTTTAAATACTATAAACAACAATCCCTTAAAAATCCGTTAGCGTATTTTAAAACCTTTAAAAAACAATGGCAAAAAAGTGTATTTTGGGCAAAACAATTAAAGAATACTGAACACCAAAAAACTGAACACTAAAATGAAATCCACACTCATCATCTGCACGTATATGCGTCCAAGGGCTTTACAGCGTTTGCTGAAGTCGGTGATGATACAAACTGCGCTTCCTGACGAGGTGCTTGTTGTGGATGGATCTACCAATGCCGAAACGGCAGATTTGCTGGAAAAAACATCTATTAAAAACCTGCGTTATTACAAAGTACCCGATGCTGAACGCGGATTGACCCGCCAGCGCAATTATGGGATTGCCCGTGTATCACCGGAGACAGACATCATTTGTTTTCTTGATGACGATACTTTGTTGTTTCCCGATTATTTTGAACAGTTGCTCAGCACCTATCAAAAACATCCCGAGGCTGCTGCCGTGGGTGGATTGATTGTGAATGAAGTGATTTGGACGACAGTTCCTGAAGATTACAAACCCAAAGCAAATGAATTTGTGTATGACGGCTACAAACGCAAAGACGGCAACCGTTTTGTATTGCGAAAAAAGCTGGGTTTGGACAGTGATGTTGCTCCGGCACATTTCCCTGAGTTTGGTCACGGGCGCAGTGTGGGTTTTCTTCCGCCCAGTGATAAAGTCTATGCAGTGCAGCAAATTATGGGTGGAGTGTCCTCCTTTAGAAAGGAAGTTTTTGACAGTATGCAGTTTTCAACCTACTTTGAAGGCTACGGTCTCTATGAAGATGCCGATTTTAGTTTGCGGCTTTCCAAAACCAAAAAGCTATTTGTCAACACCGCCGCCCGTCTGGAACACCACCATGAAGCTGAAGGCCGTCCCAATCAGTACCACTATGGTAAAATGGTCGTACGCAACGGTTGGTATGTATGGCGCGTGGCACATCCCAATCCGTCATTGAAAGCCAAAGTTAAATGGCATGCCATCACGATACTTTTAACTAAAATTCGGTATGTAAATGTACTCACCACTTCAAAAAGAAAACCCGCTTTTACAGAAGCATTGGGACGCACTGTGGGTTGGTGGAGTTTGTTTTTTAATAGCCCAAAACCTAAAGGAGGCAAATCTTAAGCTCAATAATTCTTGAAATGAAAACAACCAAAGACCTATTAGAAACCAACAAAAAGCAGAAGGAATTCTACAATTCCAAGAAGAAAAATTTGGCGACCCGTCTTTGGTCCCGTTTGCGTGAAAAAACACTGAAAGGCATCAGGCAAAACTCAGGAATGCAGCAGCAGTATTATGAGCTGCATAAAGTCTGGTTTGGGGACTTAAGCACAAAAAAAGTATTGGATTTGGGTTGTTATGCGGGGAATACTTTGTCGCTCTATTTGGCAGAAAATGCAAAGTCTTATCTGGGGTTGGATTTGAGTGATGTCGCGATAGATAAGCTAAATAAACGACTGGAACACTTGCCAAATGCCAAAGCCATCGCGGCCGATTTCCTATCGGAAGAATTTCAGGAAACCGGTTTTGACCTGATTTATGCCTATGGGGTTTTGCATCATTTTGAAAACACAAGCGTTTTGATTGAACGACTTCAAGAAAAGCTTACAGCACAGGGAACAGTTATAAGCTATGACCCTTTAGAAACAAGTATGCCAATCAAACTGCTGCGCCGGCTTTACAGACCTTTTCAAAGCGATGCGGCCTGGGAATGGCCGTTTACTAAAAAGACCTATTATCAGTTTGCTAAGGCATTTCATGTTGAAGAACGCCGGGGAATTTTAGGAAAATCAAAATGGATTGTTCTTATCAATATGCTGCCAATGAGCTCAAAAAGGAAACAAAAAATAGCACAAAAGTGGCATGATCAGGATTGGAATCAGTCGGCAGTTTCAGATAAAAGGCTTTTTGAGTGTATGCATGTCACCATGAAGATGAGGAAGAGGTAGTTTCGGGTTAGCGAGGTTGCGTTTTTTAGGGTTTAAGGTTCATGGTTTAGTAATAGAATGAAAGTTATGGAAATCCACCAGCGCGGCAAGCTGGCCCCTTCGCTAAAAATGTCCGCAGGACATTTTCTTAACGCTCGGACCGGGTTTGCGGGTTTGCGAGGCTGCGGTTTACAGGTTTAGTGTTTTTTTTATTTTATAAATTTAAAGTTTAATTAATTGTTTTACCAAAACCTATGAAATTATGGGGACTTATAAAGATTTAGAGATTTATTCGCTTTCTTTAGAGTTGTTTTTTAAAGTACATCCCCTTACGCTTAAACTACCTAAATATGAATTGTATGAATTGGGCAGTCAGTTGAGAAGGTCCTCCCACTCTGTGGTTTCCAATATAGTAGAAGGATATGGTAGAAGGAGATATAAAAAGGAATACGTAAAGTTTTTAATATATGAACACTCAAGTAATGATGAAACTCTGAATCATTTAGAAAAATTAGCAGTATTATATCCTGATTTGATTTCAGAGTTTTTAGATTTAAAAGAAAAATACAATGACCTAGGCAAAAAAATCAATAGATTTATACGTTTTGTAGAAAACTCAAAATAACACTCACTTTACTATTTTTAAACCCGAAATCCCGAGAACCCGAAATCCCGAAAACCACCCCAGTGAAACTCCTCATCATCTCCCATACACTCCACAAAAAGCAAGGCAACAGCTACTTTGCTTATGGCCCTTATATCAGGGAAATGAATCTTTGGGAAAAAAATGTTGATGAACTCCTGGTGGTTGCTCCGATGAGCGATGAAGCTCCCGGTTCTATTGATTTACCATATACCGGCACAAATATCAAGTTTTACAGAGTTCCTGCTTTTTCTTTAAGAAGTTTTGGATTGATTCTAAAGACCCTTTTTCAGGTCCCCGGTATTCTTTGGGTGCTTTTTAAAGCCATGCGCAAAGCAGACCATATTCATTTGCGGTGTCCCGGCAATATGGGTTTGCTGGGATGTTTTGTACAAGTGTTTTTTCCAAAGAAACCTAAATCGGCCAAATATGCCGGTAACTGGGATCCCAATGCCCGGCAACCTCGCAGTTACCGATTGCAAAAATGGTTCTTAAACAACCCCTTCCTCACCCGAAATATGCAGGTGATGGTCTATGGTAACTGGCCTCAAAGCTCAAAAAATATCGTTCCTTTTTTTACCGCTACGTATCCGGAATCCAAACGTCAAAAAATAATAAAAGATTTTCAACCTCCATATAAAGTCCTTTTTGTCGGCGGACTCACCAAAGGGAAGAATCCACTGTATGCGGTGCAACTCACCCACAAACTTCTTCAAACCGGATTGGGTTGTACACTTGATTTGTATGGGGAAGGAGCCGAAAGACCCGCTATTGAAGCATATATTCAAACTCACGAATTGCAAGGGGCAATTAATTTATACGGAAATCAGTCGGGAGAAATTGTGGAGCAGGGGTATAAAACGGCTCATTTTCTTATCTTGCCCTCCCAATCTGAGGGTTGGCCCAAATCTTTGGCAGAAGGCATGTTCTGGGGGTGTATTCCGTTAGCAACACCGGTGTCTTGTGTGCCTGAAATGCTGGGACAAGGCGAGCGGGGTGTGTTATTGACAAAACAATTGGAGCGGGATGTGAAGGTTTTTTCAGAAGTTTT
>JANSXN010000079.1 GCA_024742935.1 Flavobacteriaceae bacterium | reverse complement strand
CACCTCTTACCATTCCGAACAGAGTAGTTAAGCCCGTTAGCGCAGATGGTACTGCTATCCAGTGGGAGAGTATGTCGCCGCCTTCTTTATGAGAGGCTGTCCAGTTTTGGACAGCCTCTTTTTTTTTATAGGTGAGGCGCAGTCGCAAAGTTCGTGCCGCCGCCTTCTTTAAAAACACTTCATCTAACAATGAGGGGTTTTCTTTTTTAAAGCATTTATTAATTTATTTTATTTTTGCAGAATGCGCACCCAATCTGAACAAGAAGAGTTTTATAACTGGCTAACCCACGGGATAGGATTTGCTTTGAGTATCCTGGGGTTTGTTCTGTTGCTCATCTTTGAGACTCACGGCTCTGTGCAAAGTATTTTAAGTGTCTGCCTCTATGGAGGCTCCCTGATCTTACTTTATTTTGCCTCTACAATCTACCATTTAGAAAAACGTGAAAACAGAAAAAACAAACTAAGAATCTTTGATCACATAAGTATTTATGTTTTAATAGCAGGAACTTACAGCCCAATTGTGCTATTATTGCTTCCTGATAGTAGAGGATGGCTCTTATTTTGGATCGTTTGGGGCATCGCAGCCATAGGCACGGTTCTAAAATTATTTTATACCGGACGGTTTGAAGTCGTGTCTTTATTGCTATACCTTATTATGGGATGGCTAATCGTTTTTGATTTTAACGCATTGTATCAAAGTACAGATGCCCTGGGCCTAATATTACTTGCATTGGGCGGATTGTTTTATAGCGTGGGAATTATTTTTTACGTGAGACACCGGGTGTATTTCAGCCACGTGATTTGGCACCTATTTGTTTTAATGGGAAGTTTATTTCACTACCTCTTTATTTTTCTTCGTGTGATTTAAAGAAGAAACGCTAGAAAAGCTGCAAAAATTACAATCAAAAGCTTCGCTAAATTGAATTTATGTCCTTCACTACTTTCAAATAAAATAGTGGTGGACACATGTAAAAAGATCCCAATAACCACAGCAGTTGCTTCAGCATAATAATCCTTTAAAAAGGGGATATGCTCAGCAGCAAAACTTCCTGCGGGCGTCATCAAAGAAAATAAGATTAAGAAAATCAATGTATTTTTTCGGGAGTAATTTGCCTGGATAAAAAAAACAGTCAATATTATGGCAATTGGAATTTTATGAATAATAATCCCCAGTAACAAATTGTGATGGTCGTGGATGGGAATTCCTTCTAAAAACGAGTGAATACTCAAACTCACAAAGAGCATCCAGGGAAACGTTGTATCATTTTTATGAAGATGAACGTGACCATGTTCTGCGCCTTTGGAGAAAAACTCTAAAAAGATTTGCAGGATAATCCCCGCCATAATGAAGACTCCAATATACTTACTGTTAGACTCATACACTTCAGGAAGTAGTTCAAAGACAGTGAGTGCCAATAAAAAAGCCCCACTAAAAGCTAAAAATAACTTGATGCTTCCGGGTTTTTTTGGCTTAAAAAGGATGACGAAGAAGTATCCTGCAACAATCGCTAAAATAGGCAAAAGGTAAGTCATCAATTAAAAATAAGAATTAGTCTTGGTGAATGCTCCTTGTCAAAAGCACCCAAATTATAATCGCCAAAAGTAAACAATAATTCAATACCTGCCTTATCAAAATAGTCAAGAAAATCCTCTTTTGTTAAGGCCTTGACTTTTTCGGTAAAAAAATAGTTTTCATTGTTTTCTTTAAAAGAAATGTCTTTGATAATATATCCATCTTTGACATAACGATGTATATGAAACGTAATTTTATCAACTGTTTTGGTTTCTTTTTCGACTAAATTAGATATCACATAATTCACATTCATAAAATCAATGACAGCTTTTCCAGTTAGTTTAAGGTCTGCCTTTATGGCCGTGAGTGTTCTCAAATTGTCGTGTTCATTTTCAAAATATCCAAAACTGGTAAACAAATTGAAAACCGCATCAAATTTCTTGTGATAGGGCTTACACATATCGTGTACATCAAAGTGAAGCGTATCATTTTCATAACCTTTTGCGTAAAGGATGCTCGCCGGCGAAAGGTCAACCCCGGTAACATCATACCCCAATTCATTGAGACTTCTCGCATGCCTTCCTTTTCCACAGGCCAAATCCAATATGGTTTCACCCCGTTTAAGTTTGAGAAAACCAGTGAGTTTCTCCATAAAAATCAAGGCCTCATCATAATCCCTGTCTTTATATAATATGTGATAATAAGGGGTGTCAAACCAGGAAGTAAACCAATTTTCTGTTTCTTTTTGCATTGTCATTCTTTAACACGTCTAAATTAATGTATTTTTGCAGCATTGAGAAACTGTTTAAATTTTGTTTTTGGAATATTTTATAGTGTATTTTTTCGTCAGACGAAGCTATTTTGAGGTGCATAGCCATAGCTACGGACCGAAAAATAGCTGAAGTATGGCGGAAAAAGACACCTAAAAGAGCCAAAAGATAAAACTTAAACAGTTTCTAAGAAAATGATTATGGAAAATAACTACAAAATGGTGGCCAAAACCTTATTTGGTTTTGAAGAAATTCTGGCGAAAGAGCTGAAAGACCTTGGCGCACAAAAAGTTGAAATAGGCACAAGAAGCGTAAGTTTCATTGGTGACTTGGGATTTATGTATAAAGCCAACTTAAGTCTTCGCACCGCCATTAAGATTTTAAAACCCATTTTTACCTTTAAAGCCAGAAATGATCAGGATTTGTACAGAGAGGTTCAGAAGTTTGACTGGCTGCAATACTTCAATCAGAACACAACCTTTTCGCTTGACGCCAGTGTGTCATCAGAATACTTTAATCACTCCCTTTATGTGGTACACAAAGTAAAAGATGCCATAGTTGATCAACTGAGAGATAAAACCGGAATCAGGCCTAATGTTGACACAAATAGACCCGAACTCCAAATCAACATTCACATTCAAGGTGACAAATGTACTTTATCTCTTGACAGTTCCGGTGGAAGTTTGCACTTAAGAGGCTACCGAAAAGAAGTCAACATAGCTCCCATAAACGAAGTTTTAGCTGCAGGTTTACTCATTCAATCAGGTTGGACAGGGCAAAGTGATTTTTTGGATCCTATGTGTGGCAGTGGTACTTTTTTGATTGAAGCTGCTATGATTGCCTGTAATATTCCCGCAAATATTAACCGGCCTGAATTTGGCTTCATGCATTGGAAAGATTACAACGATGCACTTTTTGAAACCATTGAGGAGGCGATGCTCAAGAAAGTGAAAAATTTTAATTTTTCTATTACCGGTTATGATAAAGCACCTTCAGCTGTTGCTAAAGCGAAAGAAAATATTAAAAATGCCAATCTGGAAGAATTCATAAAAGTAAGTCACGAAGACTTTTTCAAAACACAAAAAGACAATCAAGGACCCTTGCAAATTGTTTTCAATCCGCCTTATGATGAACGCTTGAGTATTGATATGGAAACTTTTTATGCCGAAATTGGTAACACCCTAAAACATGGGTATCCAAATTCACAAGCCTGGCTCATTACCGGAAACCTCGAAGCCCTTAAACATGTGGGACTAAGACCTTCCCGAAAAATTAAAACCTTTAACGGAAAACTTGAAGCACGTTTTGTAAAGTATGAACTCTATGAAGGCACACGCAGGAGGGGATAAAGTTGTTTAAGGTTCAAAAATTTAAAGCTCAAGGTTTAATAGAAAGTAGTTAAAAGCATTTGGTTAATAGGATTTATAGCTTATAAACCTATTTAGGATTCTTTTTTGGAATTTGGTACTTGAATTTTAATTTTTATTATTTCTTTACAATGGGAATCAAATAACTAACCCCATACCCAAAGCCTGCACCAAATTTGCTGTTTTCATAAGTGCGTCCAAAGCCGGGAATAAATAAATTGTCAAAATTTTCAGGCTTAGTTTCAGAAACCCTGTTTTTGAGTTGAAGGTTGAGGGAAAGGTATAAATTATTAAAAATTTCGGTTTTAATTCCCACGATAACTTCTACCCAATGTACTGTTAAACCATCAAAAACAATAGGTTCTGTTCTTATATCAGGTGGAAAAAAAGGTGCTACTGTAGCGATTTGATATTCAATGAGTTCCTGTGAAAAGGAGGAAAGCCCATAACGCAAACCGGCAAAAATCATATTGTTGAGACCGGCCCAGTTATTATGTGCATTGTAATCAAAACCAAGTTTAAAATAACTGCCATCGCCTTTTGAAGTCAAGTTGTCGTCAAAAGTGGTTTTTTGCTCGTTACCCAGTTCCAGCGCTGCATAATAATTTTTATACACCCTGTAATCTCCCATAATTTCAAAACCGGAATAATCTTCATCAAATAAAGTTCTGGCGGGCTTAAACAAATCAATACCCACACGCAGACCAAATTTCTCTTTGTGAACCAAAGTGTCATTTGTTGTTTCTGAAGTTGTTTGCGCTTTAGAAAAAGGCACAAAAAACAACAAACTAATGAAAGATAGAAAGATGTGCTTCATTTTGATTTCTTGCGTTAACACTGTCAGTTCTTATAATAATTTCGTCAATCCAGCTTTGCTGTGTTGGATTTTCTAAGGTAAAATCTAAGTTTGTAAAATTGGTTCTAAAGGCACAGGCCCTGTTTATAAATTCATCTTTTCGGTTGTAAGTAAAAGATATAAAGTCTGCCAAAGGAAGGCTGTCATTTGCGTTTGACACAAAAAAATATTCAGTAAGATCAGCGTTGGTGTCTAGTGGGAGTGCGATAGAGTCGGCTGTGATGGGGGCAAACAAGCTAAACTCATCCTGCGGACGAAAAACGGTAAAGGCATTTACAGATTTTGGAGCCTCGGGATTTTCAGCATTAAAAAACTTAATAATCAATAGGGGCGTTTTTGAGGTTTCGGGTGTACAGATATCGTCCCGGGTACATGCCAAGTTAAAGGATGCGATACCTAATAAAAGAAAAACAACTTTTTTCATTAATTGCGTTTTACCAAAAGTACAACATTTTCTACGTGATGTGTCTGTGGAAACATATCTACTGCTTGTGTTTTAACAACTTCATACATCGCATCCATCATCGCCAAGTCTCTTGCCTGAGTAGCACTGTTACAGCTTACATACACGAGTTTCGCAGGAGCGACATCCAGAATTTGCTGCACGACATCTTTATGCATTCCGTCACGGGGTGGGTCTGTAATGATTACATCAGGTGCCCCGTTTTGATTTATAAATTCTGAGGTAAATACTTTTTTCATATCTCCCACAAAGAATTCAACGTTCTCTATACCGTTTAATTGCGCATTTTGTTTTGCAGCTTCAATAGCATCGGGAACAGATTCTACGCCCACTACTTTTTTTGCATCCTTTGCCACAAATTGGGCAATGGTTCCGGTTCCGGTATAGAGATCATAAACCAATTCATTTCCGGTTAAACCGGCAAAATCACGCGTTATTTTATACAATTCATAGGCTTGTTCAGAATTGGTTTGGTAGAAGGATTTTGCATTGATTTTAAACTTAAGTCCTTCCATTTCCTCAAAGATATGGTCATTTCCTTTGTAGCAAATAATGTCCTGATCATACAGGGTGTCATTTCCTTTGGAATTGATGACATAGAGTAGGGAAGTGATTTCAGGAAATTGGTCTCCAATAAAATCAAGAAGCAATTCCCGATTTTTTTTATGCTCTTTAAAAAACTGAACCAAAACCATAATTTCGCCGGTCGTGCTGGTTCTTATCATGAGTGTGCGTAAAAACCCTTCCTGATTTCGGGTGTTGAAAAAGGAGAGCTTGTTTTGGATTGCAAAATCTCTTACGGCAAGTCTTATTTTGTTTGAAGGTTCCCCTTGAAGGTGGCATTCTTTTAAATCCAGAATTTTATCCCACATACCGGGAATGTGAAAACCAAGTGCATTTTTATTTGTAATTTCCTGATCGCTGTTGATTTCTTCCAGTGTCAACCAGCGGCTGTCTGAAAAGGAAAACTCCATTTTATTGCGGTAATAGTATTGTTTTGCAGAGCCCAGTATGGGGGTGATATCGGGGAGCGCAACTTTACCTATGCGTTTCAAATTGTTTTCTACTTCTTTTTGTTTGAAAAAAAGCTGGTCGTCATACTTCATGTTTTGCCATTTACAACCACCGCAAACGCCAAAATGAACACATTTGGGCTCGGTTCTTCTTTCTGAAAGCTCGTGAAAAGCGATGGCTTCTCCTTCATAGTAAGCGCTTCTTTTTTTGGTGGTTTGTACATCCACCAAATCGCCGGGTATGGCATTTCCAAGAAAAATTACTTTTCCGTCCGGAGCTTTTGCGATGCTTTTTCCTTTTGCGCCGGCATCAATAACGGCTATATTTTCAAAAATCTGTCTTTTGTTTTTCTTTCTTGCCATAGGGCAAAAATAAGGGTTTGACTTAGATTTTCTGTTTATTTCAACACCAAATTAACGGCTTTTAGAAAAAAAGAAAAGTAAGCAGCAACGTCCATAAAATAATAACAAGCGGTCCGGTGAATCCTATAAAAAATCCGGCGAGTCTAAATTCAGATTGCTCCACAAGCCCGGTGCTGTAAACAATGGCATTGGGAGGCGTGGAGACGGGCAGGAGTAGTGCACACGAAGCACTAAGCCCAATGACCATTGTAAATAAAACAGGATTCACATCCCCATAAATACTTATTAGCGAAATTGCCACAGGTACTAAAATAGTGGTCGCGGCGGTATTGCTCATAAAATTGGACAAAGCCACGGTGAGCAAACTAAAGAGCACCAACAATAAATACACATTAAAATCAAAAACGGTTATCTTTGAAATAAAATAGAGAGCCAGTTCTTGTTCCTGTAACGCAATTCCCAATGCAAGACCACCGGCAACGAGCATTAAGGTATCCCAGGGAAGTTTTCTAACGTCATCAGCATCAATGATCCCCATCATCGTCAATGCAACTATGGGAATTCCTGAAACAGCCGCTACAGGAATGCCTGTCCATTGTGAAGTAAGCCAAAGAAAAATCGTGAGTGTTAAAACAATAAGTACAATGCGTTTTTGAAGTTTTTCTTCTTTTTTGTGGTCTTTATTGCGTTCGAGATCTTTGATAAAATCTGTGGATAATTTGAGTTCGCCTAGTTTGTATTTGTTCAACAGCAGCTTCCACGTCATAAAAGTGAGAAGAAGTGCTACCGGTACACCCACACTCATCCATTGAAGGAAACTGATTTTTATTCCAATAGCCTCCAGTGCACCCACGGCAATTGCATTTGGAGCCGAACCAATTATGGTTCCCATTCCGCCAATGGCTGCGGCAGTGGGAATACCCAGTAAAAATGCTTTTTGAAGGGCTTTGTTGTCAATTTTAGAAAACAGAGGCGTTACCGTTGCCAACATCATAGCCGTGGTGGCCGTATTGCTCATCACCATTGATAAAATAGCGGTTACAAACATAAGCCCCAGGATGATGTATTTTGCTTTGTCACCAAACCGTGGAGCTGTAATAATAAGTAACCTGATATCGAGCCTTGTTTTTCTCATTGCTTCCGCCAGAAAAAAGCCTCCTAAAAACAACCAAATAACCCCATCAGACCAGGTTTGTACATATTGATGCACATCCATAGTGCCTTCCCGTCCCATGAAGAAGATGAGATATCCCACAATAAAAATACCCACAGCAAAGGGAGGTATGGCTTCTGTAAACCAAAGTAACATAGAGAAAAACAATAAAAACAGTACTATATATTGTGTTCTCACAAAGTCATCATCACCAAGAAAAAAGGTTAATCCGGTGGCTATGGCGATACACATTAAAAAAATTCCAATTTTTGTGTTTCGGGCATAGATGAATGGGTACTTTGCAATTTGTTTTAAGGAATACCCTCTGGAATCTGACATGAATAATTAATTTAATATCAAAATTAAGCTTTTCGTTTTAGCTTAAAAATGACATTGCGCAATATTTTGAGATTCTTTATTTATTTTGCAGGATTATAGCTATTTTTGTAGTTCAAGGATGATTTCTCTCCACAAAACAGCCAAGCAGGAATTACTTTTTATTAAACTTTTAAAATTTGATCTATGCTTACTTTAGACAAAATCACATCACAACAAGCCATTGATTTAGAGGACAAACATGGTGCTCATAACTACCACCCGCTTCCTGTAGTTTTAAGTAAAGGGGAAGGTGTGCACGTTTGGGATGTTGAAGGAAAAAAATACTATGATTTTTTATCGGCTTACTCGGCGGTAAATCAGGGACATTGTCATCCTAAAATTGTCAATGCTATGTCTCGTCAAGCGGAAACGCTTACGTTAACTTCAAGAGCGTTTCACAATGATATGCTGGGGCGTTTTGAGAAATACATCACAGACTTTTTTCAGTTTGACAAGGTATTACCAATGAACACCGGAGCCGAAGCCGTTGAAACCGCTATAAAAATTGCCAGAAAATGGGCTTATGAAGTCAAAGGTGTGGAAGAAACCGAAGCGCAAATCATCGTTGCTAACAATAATTTTCACGGAAGAACCACCACTGTCATTTCCTTTTCAAACGATGAAAATGCCCGAAAAAACTTTGGCCCTTTTACTCCCGGGTTTATTAAAATTCCTTATGATGATATACAGGCATTGGAAAAAGCCATCACAAGCAGTAAAAATATTGCCGGTTTTCTTATTGAACCCATACAGGGTGAAGCAGGCGTTTATACTCCTGCTGATGACTATATGAGTAAAGCAAAAGAATTGTGTAACAAACACAACGTGCTTTTTATGGCAGATGAAATTCAAACCGGAATTGCCAGAACAGGCTCTTTGCTAGCCGTTTGCGGTAACTGTAACTGTGAAAACCACTGTGAACGTCAATCAACATACAGTCGTCCTGATATACTAATCCTTGGAAAAGCACTTTCAGGAGGTGCTTATCCTGTTTCGGCAGTATTGGCAGATAATCACATAATGAATGTGATCAAGCCGGGTCAACACGGTTCCACGTTTGGAGGAAATCCTGTAGCTGCAGCTGTGGGTATGGCAGCACTCGAGGTAATAAAAGAAGAAAAACTAGCTCAAAACTCCAGAAAAATGGGAGTGCTTTTTAGAAGCGAACTTAATAAATATATAGAAAACAGTACCATTGTAAAACTGGTGAGAGGTCGCGGACTTTTAAATGCCATTGTCATTAATGATTCTCAGGATAGTTCTACAGCTTGGGATATTTGTATGGCGTTGCGCGATAATGGTCTCCTGGCAAAACCTACACACGGCAATATCATTAGGTTTGCACCACCACTGGTAATGAATAAAGAGCAACTGCTCGATTGTGTTTCTATTATCACAAAAACACTCAAACAATTTGAAAAGTAGAAAATTAAAAACGCCCCGAAGGGCGTTTTTTTTTTTTAAGGGTTGAATTAATAGTTCATATCCATATCACCCATTCCTGTGAGAAAAGCTGCTCCAAAAATGACTGCAATTAGGATATACAATACAAAAATGACTGCATACCAAAGCAAGACTGCTTTTGCCCAGTTTGTTTTGCTGGCATTTGTTGAACTTCCAAAAGCCCATACAAATAACATAATTAATCCCACAAGAGGAATGGCTGCGACAAAGACGGTAATAAACCAGTCTTTAACTGACATGACTTGATTGTTTTGATTTTCCATTGGTTAAATAGTTTATAATTAGTTATATAAAGATAGGAATTTTATTTTAACTGATTTGTAAACCAATAAAAAATGCAGAAGCCGCTCCCAAGAGCGGCTTCAAATTATTGTGAAAAAATGACTTTTTCTTAATTCTTATTGTGAACAGTTACTTTATAATCAACAACGATGTCGTCTTGAGTAACCAGTTTTACCAGATACACACCACTGCTTAAGTTTGCAGTTGAGAAAATATAGGTGTTTTGCATACCTAAATTCTTTTCATGTATCATTAATTTTCCTGACATATCATATACAGAAGCCGACTTGATATCAATGGTCTCCGGATTGAAAACTTCCAGTTGTGAAAGTCTGTTGTTCTGAAAGAAATCAAGATTCATTTCAGCAATTTTGTTTGGAATTTGATCATCCTGAATAGCTCTTCTAAAGACGATAAAGTAGCGGTCATCAACTTTCCCGGCAGTACCGTTGTGCGTAACCGTTGCTTTATTATCTGAATCCAAACGCTGGTAAGAGTTGTTAACCAGATCAAACAAATACATATCATTATTGAAATTGTGAGACTCAGCAAGTTTAACAACAAAGTTAGTAACACCATTTCTCACTCTCAAACCAAGTGGAATCACATCAAATTCATCGAATGGACGTGATTGTATTACATAAGGATGCGTTTCCTCTTCCAGTTTCCAGAAGGCATCACCTGTATTGATTAAAGAAGGGTGCTTTGCATCCCAGCCTCTGTCTTTGCCTTTGGTTTTCTCTGGATTAAAAATCATCACCATATCTCTAACATACAAATCATTGATTTCAACGTGGAAACGTAAGGTGGGAAAATCAAAACCTGGTTCCGGGGGTAAAGTGACTGAACCGGAAGACGCTGAAAGTGATGAGCCTGAAGTATTTCTAAATTCACTAAAATTACCAGCACCAAGTGCAACATGTCTTCTCATAGAGTTGGTAAAAGTAGCAGTGCCTGTTCCCGTTGCAATGGAGGCATCGCCTCTTACCATAAATCCTTGACCAATTGGCGCATACCTTCTTTGAACCAAAGTTCCGGTTCCATATCCACCCGGTAAAGGATTTCCTGAGCCGTCATACATTATAAAAGTAGGCACTGTGTAAGTTCCTTGTTCTCCACCAGCAGGTATCCAAGTGCCATAACCTCCTTGATAGGCTTCAATATAGTGTGAGTTAGTGGCTCGGTTTTGATCCCAGTAGTAAGCTGTTGCTTCAATACTACTATTAAGGGGGTCTGTAAGAAATGCAGCCATATCAAGGGCAGAAGGATAAGGATTGCCTGTTAGGGTTTCTTCACCAATTGTACCGCCGCTGTGCGCAACAGTAACTGTTATTGTCCCATCATTAGGTCTTCCTCTAAAGTCGTATAGTTGATCATGAGCATCACCCACTAGTCCGGGTAGGCCTGTACCTTTCATGGTAAAGCCTTCACCGGCAGCAAGACCAGTAACACCAAGACCATTTTGATTGCCGATGTAAATCCAGTTTGCATAGCCACTTTGAGCTCTCATGGTGTAAATCCATCTACTTGAAACACGTAAGGTTCCATCTATTCCACCTGGTACATCACTATGTTCACCATTTAAAGAGGTAGTTGAAGTTTGTTG
>JANSXN010000033.1 GCA_024742935.1 Flavobacteriaceae bacterium | reverse complement strand
TAATGGAAATCGAGGAGGTATTAGTAGCTAATATGGTGTCGTCTGGACAAAATGTATCGAGGTCTTTAAAGATTTTAAGTTTTAAATCTACATTTTCGGTGGCGGCTTCTACAACAAGGCTTGCATATTCAACACCTTCTTCCATATTAGTAAAAGTACTAATGTTTGCCAGAGTTTCTGTTTTTTGCGCTTCAGTTATTTTTTCTTTTGCGAGCATACGATCCAGGTTTTTTGTTATGGTCGCAACACCTCGTTTGAGAGATTCTTCAGAGATATCAATAAGTTGTACTTTGTATCCGCTTTGCGCGAAAGCGTGTGCTATGCCGTTACCCATAGTCCCGGCTCCAATGACTGCTACGTTTTTCATACTATTGCCCGCCAAGGCGGGTATCTTTTTAAATTAAACTTTATTTATATTTTTTTAAAATTTTCTAATATCATCATAGCCACTCTCAATGCATCTGTTCCTTGTTCAAGTGGTACTACAGGTGTAGTGTTGTTGTTTATAGAATCTGCAAATGTATTGAGTTCATCAAGAATGGCATTGTTGGGGGCTACCTTTGGGTTGTCAAAGTAGATTTGCTTTTTTATACCTTCAGCATTTTGTAGAATCATATCAAAGTCTCCGGGAGTTTGTGGAGCGTCTTTCATTTTTACAACCTCACATTTTTTTTCGAGAAAATCTACCGAAATATAGGCATCACGCTGAAAGAATCTTGATTTTCTCATGTTTTTCAACGAAATGCGGCTTGCGGTAAGATTTGCTACACAACCATTTTCAAATTCAATTCGTGCGTTAGCTATATCAGGGGTTTCACTTATCACAGAGACCCCGCTGGCATGTATGTTTTTTACTTTTGAACGCACCACACTCAAAATGGCATCTATATCGTGTATCATTAAATCCAATACTACTGAAACGTCTGTTCCACGCGGATTGAATTCTGCCAAACGGTGTGTTTCAATAAACATTGGGTTGTCTATCATATGATTTACGGCCATAAATGCCGGATTGAATCGCTCAACCTGTCCAACCTGTCCTTTAACGCCATATTCATTTGCTAATTTGATTAACTCTTCAGCTTCGGCTACTGTTGTAGTAATGGGTTTTTCAATAAATAAATGCTTACCGGATGAAATTACTTTTTTTGCAGTTTCAAAGTGATATAAAGTGGGCGTAACTACATCTATCATATCACAAGCTTCAATGAGTGCCTCTGGCGTTTCAAAGGGTTTATATCCAAATTCGTCAGCAATTTTTTTTCTAACCGAAGCATCAGCATCATAAAACCCCTGCAAGTCATATTTTTCAGATTGTTGAAGAAGTTTTAAATGTATTTTTCCCAGGTGGCCTGCACCTATAACACCGGCTTTAAGCATAGTCATTTATTTTTCACAAAAATAAGGTTTTTTTAGCAGAAAGCGGTAGGATGAAAATTCCAAATTTTTAAGATTAAGTAATCTTAGGTCGAACAGTAATTTACATCATACAAAACTTAAACACGAAACATTTCCCTATATTAGCAACATCATTAAAACCCAGATGATCACCTTGGAAACACGCATTTACCAAAAGGAAAATAACCTGCACATCGGAAAGCTTTTTCGCGAAAGCATTAAAGACATTATTAACTCTCGATTTTTAGCACGTCAGCTTGCTGTGCGAGATATCAAAGCACAATACAGACAATCCTATTTTGGCATTTTATGGGCTTTTATCACACCTTTGGCAACAGCAATGGTTTGGATTGTTTTGAACGGGACAGGAACGGTGCGCCTTTCAGATACCGGAATCCCTTATCCTTTGTATGTGTTTTGCGGGACACTTTTATGGTCTATTATCACAGAGGCAATTAACTCACCCATGGCCAGTACAAATAGTGCCCGAGGTATTCTTTCAAAGATTAATTTTCCAAAGGAAGCTTTGATTATATCAGGGATATATAAATTGCTGTTTAATACCTCAATCAAGGTGATTTTATTGCTAATTTTTGTTTTTGTTTTTGGAGTGGGAATTCACTGGAGTTTATTGTTGTTTCCTTTTGCAATTATTGGAGGTCTTCTCATTGGTACCACGATAGGGTTATTTATTACACCCTTGGGAATGTTGTACAAAGACATTGGTAAAATAATTTCCTTTGGGATGCAATTTTTAATGTATGTAACACCTGTGGTCTATGCAATACCAAAAGAGGGATTGATGAAAACCATCATGGAATGGAATCCTTTGACCCCCATTATCCTTACGGGAAGAGATCTTGCAGTGGGCACAACACCAGAATATCTCACTTATTTTCTAATTGTAATGGCGTGTTGTATTCCTTTGTTTTTTGTGGCATTGATTCTTTACAGGGTCTCTATACCGGTACTCGTTGAGCGATTGAGTGGGTAAAGGTAATAACTTGAAGATGTAAAATGAGATTCTATTTGATGACTTAGTTAGTCATCCCTGTATCTTTGACTATTTTTCAAAGATTTCAATTTCAAAAAGGGAATCCCAGTTTTTTCCTGTTACTATCAATCTGTTTTTATCTCCTTTATATGCAATGCCATTTAACACATCAAGAAATTGATGTTGCTTTACCTTGGACTGTAAATCGCTTAAATCAATAACACCTTCAACGGCTCCATTTTTTGGATTAATAATCGCAATAGCATTTTTTTGAAAAATGTTTGCATAAATTTTTCCTTCTACCCATTCTAGTTCGTTAACACTATTGATTCTGCTGGTGTTGGTGTAGATTTCAATGTAGCTTTCTTCTGTGAGGTTGTCTTTATTTAATGTCCAAATTTTTTCAGTACCATCGCTTTTATAAATTGTCTCACCATCATTGCACAATCCCCAGCCTTCATTGCTTTTTGAATAAACAAAACTGCCTGTTTTTTCAAGCGTTTCCAGATTGTAAATAAATCCGGTGTTCTCTCTCCAGGTTAGCTGATAAATTTTGTTGTTCAGTATGGTAATGCCTTCACCAAAATAAGCTTTGTCAAGGTCAATTTGTTTGATGACTTCTCCTGTTTTATAATTTGTTTTTCGTAAAGAAGATTTTCCATATTGCCCTGTGCTTTCATACAAATAGTCACCATGAAATTCGAGCCCCTGAGTATATGCTTCTATATCGTGGGGATAGGTGTTAATGATTTTATAACCATAGAGTTTTGGGCGTTCTGAGGCAAGGATATAAAGGTCTTTTGAGGGTGTTTCTGTTTTTTTGCCAAGATACACTTTAGCATGTAGAATTCTGTTTCCCAGTTTTTGATTTTCTAGAGAAAAACTGAAAGGCTTGTCAACCTCAGCTTTGCCTAAACGGTTTTCATCAATAAAAAAAACAATAGAGTCAGTTTTTTTGTTCTGCCTGTTTTCTAAACTCACTGTCAAGGTTTCATTGCTTTTGTATGATTTTTTTGGTTCTTTTATTTTTATTTCAAAAGTTATTTCATCTTTTGAAGTGTTGTTACAGGAAATAAACAAGAGTGTTATAATTGAAATAACAAATGGCATTGACTTCATTTCTTCTTCTTTTAAATGTTTGTTTTCAAAGTGCTTACAAAGGTAGTATTTGCAGTTATAATTTACTGTTTTAATTATTAAAAAAAATCTTGTAAAAGGGTAAAAAGATAGTATCTTTGCAGTGGCAAGTCCTACACAACCAGCTCCTGTTGAATCCTCCAGGGCGGGAACGCAGCAAAGGTAAATGGTTGTAGCGGTGTGATGTAGGTAGCTTGCCATTTTTTGTTTCCACTATTTTGGGAATCTTCAGAAACGATTTAACAGGCTCATTCCGGAAAAAACTACCAATACTATAAACTTACATTTACAATCTTTCTCTTATTATCTAAAAATTATCAGATATTTGCGTAAATAAATTTTTATGTCAAAAGTAGTTTGTATTACAGGAGCATCATCAGGTATTGGAAAATCAATTGGTGAATTTCTTGTAAATAAGGGTTATCGTGTTTTTGGTTCAAGCCGTAACCCGGAGAAATACCCAAAAACAAACTTTCCTTTGTTTCAACTGGATGTTAGAGATACTGCTTCTGTAGTTCAGTTTATTGAAAAAGTTTCTGTAGAAGCCGGCCAAATTGATGTGTTGATTAACAATGCCGGTGTGGGAATCACGGGTCCCATTGAGGAAACACCTGAGGAAGAAATAAAAGCGGCTTTTGAAACTAATTTTTATGGTCCCATACGAGTTATAAAAGCAGTACTTCCGCTTATGCGAAACCAAAAAAACGGTTTGGTAATCAATATTACTTCGATTGCTGCATATATGGGTTTACCTTATCGGGGGTTCTACTCAGCGAGTAAATCGGCTCTTGAGATAACAACTGAAGCTTTGCGAATGGAAACCAAACAATTTGGCATTGAATTTACCAATATTGCTCCCGGTGATTTTGCTACAAATATTGCATCGGGTCGCTATCACGCCCCTTTGATTGATCAATCTCCCTATAAAAGGGATTACAGCAATACTCTAAATTTAATGAACTCCCATGTTGATACCGGTAAAGACCCCATGGTAATGGCAAAAGCAGTTCATAAAATTATCGAATCAAAAGCTCCCGGAGTGCGTTATAAAGTGGGCGATTTTATGCAAAAATTCTCGGTTTTTTTAAAAAATATTCTTCCCGGAAAAACCTATGAAAACATGTTGATGAAACATTACAAAATCAAATAGGCTTTCAAAATATTTAAAAAAATCTTACTACCTCTGTTACTGTGTGCCTAAAATTAAATTTACTTGATGCGGCTAAAGTAGTTATCAACAATATAGTTTGATAATTATTTTTTAAAAGCCAACATTCACCAAAATTCTTAATTATTTTTACATCACATTCAAAACCTTAATTACACTATGAAATTTTTTATCGATACGGCAAATTTAGAACAAATAAAAGAGGCTCAAGATCTTGGTATTCTTGACGGTGTCACCACAAATCCTTCATTAATGGCCAAAGAAGGAATTACAGGAAGGGATAATATTTTAAAGCATTATGTTGCTATTTGCAATATTGTTGATGGTGATGTTTCTGCAGAGGTTATTGCGACTGATTATGAAGGAATGGTAAGAGAAGGTGAAGAGTTGGCGGGATTGCATGAGCAAATAGTTGTAAAAGTCCCCATGATTAAGGATGGAATAAAGGCAATAAAATATTTTACAGACCAAGGAATAAGAACAAACTGTACACTTGTTTTTTCTTCCGGTCAAGCACTTCTTGCTGCCAAAGCAGGCGCCACTTATGTATCACCATTTATTGGCCGTCTTGATGATATTTCTACAGACGGTTTGAACCTCATTGCCGAAATAAGAATGATTTATGATAATTATGGTTTTGATACAGAAATTCTGGCTGCATCTGTGCGACATACAATGCACGTCATTGACTGTGCAAAACTGGGAGCAGATGTAATGACCGGACCTTTGTCTTCAATTTTAGGACTGTTGAAACATCCTCTTACAGACATTGGCTTAGCACAATTTCTTGCTGATTACAAAAAAGGAAATTAACAAAAAGAGTCTTTAGGAGAGGTTGTTATTTGGAAATCTTAACACTTAAAAATGCTTCTTACCCCCAAAAATTCCAAATTTTAAAGCAGAGTTTCTGTTTCAGAATTTAGATTTTTTTGTTTTTAGAATTTAAGTATTTTATTGGTTTAAAATTCCCAATAATTGTTCTTCAAACTTAACACTGAATAGATTTGTATAGTTATCAATGATTTTTGAATCTGAGTCAATAATCATTACTTTATTAATGCTATTTATGACCAAGTGTTCCATTGCTGATTCAGTCTCCTCAAATCTAAATTCAAAATTCTTATTAAAACCATACCTGTTTAAGGTTTGCTTCCAGGTTTTAATATCATCATTTGTATTAAACCCAATAAAATCAAACTCAGGATATTTCAATTTTAATTCATCTACTTTTGAATGGACTTCTTTGAGATGATTTAAGGAGTGAATAGACCAGAAAAATATAATAGAAGGTCTTTTAATAAGAGATGAAAAGGTATGTCTATTATCATTGTAGTCTAAAAATCTTAATTGCGGTAATGTGTTTCCGGGCATTAATTTTAAGGAGGCTTCAGATATATGTCTTATTTCGTCTTTATGACTTTGATCTGTACTCAGTTTAAAATAAAGTTCAAGTGCCGCTTTTTCTTCATCAGGATTTTTTGAATTTATGATATATCGCCTGATAGAAGTTTTTAAAAGACTGTTTTTCAAATTAGTTAAGCTTACAAGAGAATCAATTTTGTTTAGTTTGTTTGAGATATGTATAAATGAATCGCTGTTGTATGGGAATTCATTTTTATAGGATTCAAAAGACAAAAAATCAAAATGACGCTGCATAAAACGATAGTAAGTATAGTATGACTGCAGCTCTTTATTGTTGTAATCTAAATTTTTTCTGAAGTCATAATAACCATCAGGTAGTTGAGCATTAGAAACCTGATTTCTGCCAAAGTGGGCATAAGGGTAAATCTCCTTTTTGTCATAATAATCATAGGTGATATTTGCCATTGCTATTTTGTGAAAAGCCTCACAAGGCTTTACTCTCTTTATAAATTTTTCAAGATTATTCAATCTCAAATCTTTCATAGAGTCCAATTTTACAAGAAAATCTTCAACCGGAAGTTGATAAAAAGGTCTCATTCTTTGATTTTCCAGTTCGTTGTGGATGAACATATTGATGAGAAAGTTATTACGATCAGCACCTTTTCCTGTAAAAGCAAGTGATTCATCAAACTCAATGGTATTTAATCGTAGCATTAGACTATCTCCGGGCTCGAGATAAACCATTTGGTATTCGTGGTGAATAAAATTATATAAACCCTTCTCAACGTTATCTATATAATATAAAAAACGATTGTTTTTATCCAGATTAATGGTGTCAATTATTTTTTCATTTTTGGATAGGATGATGTGATTTGAATTGGGGTTGATAATTTCTCCACCTAACCAAGCACCTTTTTCACTATGTGATTTATTAAAATCACAAGAGTTAAAGATTAAAAGGACAAAGCTTAAAAATAAAAATCTAATCATATGCAGCTCAGCGAGGATATACTTAACGAACAAAAGTATAATTTGAAGTTGTATTTGGGTGTTAATTGTGAGTTAAATCGATAAATAAAACGTTAATCTTTCGCATTAAGCGAGTAAATAGTTAATTTTGCGCCCTATTAAAAATAAAGAATATGTTATCAGTTTCAAATCTATCTGTTCAATTTGGTAAAAGAGTCTTGTTTGATGAGGTAAATACTACGTTTACTCAAGGAAATTGTTATGGAATCATTGGAGCAAACGGTTCCGGTAAATCAACATTTTTAAGGATTATTTCAGGGAAGGAAGACCCAACATCGGGTCGGGTTCACTTGGAGCCCGGAAAAAGAATGTCTGTTCTTGAACAAAACCACAACGCCTATGACGATTTTCAGGTATTGGAAACAGTGGTAATGGGTAATAAAGAACTGTTTGAAATCAAAAAAGAAATAGACACACTTTATGAAGATTACTCTGACGAAAATGCAGATAAAATCGGTGAGCTTCAAGTAAAGTTTGAGGAAATGAATGGGTGGAATGCAGACAGTGAAGCGGCAGCTTTATTGTCCAATCTTGGAATTCCTGAAAGTGTACATTATTCAATGATGAAAGACTTGGACGGAAAGCAAAAAGTAAGGGTATTGCTTGCTCAAGCCCTTTTTGGCAGTCCGGATGTATTGATAATGGATGAACCCACAAACGATTTGGATTATGAAACCATTACCTGGCTGGAAAATTTTATTGCAAATTATGATAACTGCGTTATAGTTGTTTCTCACGACCGCCATTTTCTTGATTCAGTGTGTACCCACATTAGTGATATTGACTTTGGTAAAATAAATCACTATAGTGGCAATTATACTTTTTGGTATGAGTCTAGTCAGCTTGCAGCAAGACAGCGATCACAGCAAAATAAAAAAGCTGAAGAGAAGAAAAAAGAATTGCAGGAGTTTATTATGCGATTTAGTGCAAATGTTGCTAAGTCAAAACAAGCGACTTCCCGAAAGAAAATGATTGAAAAACTCAATATTGAGGAAATTAAACCATCTAGCAGACGTTATCCGGCAATTATTTTTGAACGTGAGCGGGAAGCCGGTGATCAAATTTTGAACATTGAAAACCTCAGTGCTTCTTTGGATGGTGAGGTATTATTCAAGGATGTAAACCTTAACCTTTCAAAAGGCGACAAAGTTGTTGTTTACTCAAAGGATTCGAGAGCAACAACAGCATTTTATGAGATTTTAAACAACAACCTAAAACCTGATTCAGGTAAATTTAATTGGGGTATCACAACAACACAGAGTTACTTACCCCTTGATAATTCAAAATTTTTTGAAAACAAACTGTCCCTTGTAGATTGGTTGCGTCAATGGGCTAAAACTGAAGAAGAACGTGAAGAAGTATATTTAAGAGGGTTTTTAGGAAAAATGATTTTTAGTGGTGAAGAGGCATTAAAAACTTCAAATGTGTTATCAGGAGGGGAGAAAGTGCGATGTATGTTAAGCCGAATGATGATGATGCGTGCTAATGTTTTGATGCTTGATGAACCCACAAATCATCTTGATTTGGAATCTATTACAGCTTTCAACAATTCATTAAAAAACTTTAAGGGAACTGTGCTTTTAACCACTCACGACCACGAGTTTGCTCAATCTGTTGGAAATAGGGTTGTAGAATTAACTCCAAATGGCATCATTGATCGCTACATCACTTTTGACGAATATATGGAAGATTCTAAGATAAAAGAGTTGCGAAAAAAAATGTATTAAAAAATAATTAACTGGGTTTAAGCTTGCTGCCAATTATGGCACCTACAACCCCACCAGTAACTCCACCTACAATAGCAGTGTTATCACTTAAGTTGATCAACCTCAAGAGTAAAAAAGTCAAAATGGCTAAAGTGATAGAAACAATTACTATCACTAGCAAGATTTTTTTATTCATACTTTATTGATTTCCAGTAAATACTATTGTCAAAAATACAAAAAATGAAGATTAAATTTACTTTTATGTAAGAAAAATAGTGGCTGATTATTAATAGGTTATTGCTTATTATTTTTCCAAATCTTCAAGAGCATTGTCAACAACCACTTTTGCTTTGTCATATTCATCACGATGAACAAAAAGCTTTATCATACCGGGAATACCACCAAAACCACCCCAAGTACCACTTGATAAGTTGTCTTTAACAATAGGAAATACATCAATTTCCTCAAGTCTGCTTTGAAGCATCTTTATCATGACAGTTGAACCTGTATATATTCTTTTATAATCGTCATTTTCTTCTTCCATATCACTAGCAGTTAAAATAGTTACTAATCCAAACCTGGTTATTAAAATTCTTACAAAGTGCCATTAAATAAAAAACTACACCCGCCGCACTCTTAAGCATACTTAAAAATACAATAAATGTTTTAATTAAATTATTGTTCTTTTAAAAATATACCATTTTACTCCATTTGACGTTATATTAACTAAAGTGAACTTTGTATATTTACGGTCTAAACTTATAAGTAATGCATTATCTTAGCAATTCAAAGCGTCTCATAGCAATTTTATTTATTTTAACTGTAAGTGTTACTTTCTCACAAAGTAAGTACAAAACTACAGACTCTCGAGAGATCACAAAAAAGTTGGGTGAATACACCACAAACTCAAATTTATCTCTGTCTGAAAATCTTTTTGATATTCCCTCTTTTTCACAAACAGCATCTCTTTATAAAGTTATCAACTTTGAGGGAATGATTAAAAATGAAGAAATGGTGACTGTTTTTATTTCAGACAACAATGCGTTTGCTCATCTTTCTGAAAAAGAACGCAAAGCCTTTCTTTCTCCTGCAAATGTAGAGCAATTAAAAGAAATCGTTTCTTATTATGTCATACCCGGCCGGGTAGATGACCACTCAATCAGAAAAGCTATTTCTGATGGAAATGGTGCTGCTAGTTTTAGAACCTTGAATGGAAAAACCGTGCGTTTTCTATTAGAAGACAATCAGATTTTTATTTATGCAGATAATGGATCAAAAAGTAAATTATTGCAAACAAACTTTCGGCATAATAAAGGTTTTTTTCATATTACAGACGGTTTAGCAATTCCTCAAAAAAAATAATCCAAAAGTACTTTATCACAACAAGTTAACTTCGAGTTAAATATATACTAATTGATTGCCAACATCATTTTTGTTTAATCATTTATGTGTAATTTTAAACATTATTTAGAAAATGTGTTTTTTTAAAAATCCAAAAGAACATTGTTTTCGTATATAATTTTAGAAACTATTAATTAATTAAACAAAATTGTTATGAAAATGAAAAATTTATTTAGTACAGTAGTGCTTGCTCTTTCCTTAATTATAGGAACTACAGGATTTGCACAAAACAAAATGAGCAAAGAATCTAATGTTAAAACTGTGGGTGGTGCTCCAATGTACCCCACTAAAAACATTGTTGAAAATGCCGTAAACTCAAAAGATCACACTACACTTGTTGCAGCAGTAACCGCAGCAGGATTGGTTGAAACCTTACAGTCTGAAGGTCCATTTACAGTATTTGCACCTGTGAACAAGGCATTTGAGGCACTTCCTGCAGGTACTGTTGAAACACTTTTAAAGCCTGAAAATAAAGAAGCTTTGCAAGGTGTGTTAACATACCATGTTCTTTCCGGGAAATTTGATGCTGCTGCTGTTGTAGCTGCCATAAAGAAAGGAAATGGAACAGCAACATTTACAACAGTAGCTGGTGGAAAATTAATGGCAAACATTAAAGACGGAAATGTACAACTCACTGATGAGAATGGGAGAACTGCTTTAGTTACAATTGCTGATGTTCACCAGTCAAACGGTGTAATTCATGTCATTGATACTGTTGTATTACCAAAGTCATAAAGGGAATTAAAATTGCTATGTAAAACGCTTTTCAAATCGAAAAGCGTTTTTTTTTACCTTAATTCAGCACCAAGTTGTGATTCAAATTCCCGCCGTAGTTTATTCATCACTTTATCAATTTGTTTATCAGTCAGTGTTTTTTTATCATCTCTCAGGGTAAAACTTACTGCATAAGACTTTTTCCCATTTGGTAAATTTTTCCCTACATAAACATCAAATAGTTGAATGTCTTTTAAAAGGTGTTTTTCTGAGCTTTTGGCAATCTCATAAATGCTTTGAAAAGAGACTTTGTCATCTAGTAATAAGGCAAAATCTCGGTTTGAATCGGGAAACTTGGGTATTGATTTTACTGTTAGTGATTTGTTTTGAATCTGCTTGAGGAGTTCATCCCAGTTAAAATCTGCAAACAAGACCTCGTTGTCTATTTCAAAGTGATTCAATATGTTCTTTTTTACTACGCCAAAGGAAACAATAATTTTTCCATTATTTTCATAAGAAATTCCTTCACTAAAGACAGGGTTTTCAAGTTTGGGGTTTGTTTTAAAGTTAATTCCTAAACGCTCTAGAACCGAATCAACCGTTCCTTTCATTAAAAAGAAATCACTTTTAGTATTTGAAGAGTTCCAATGGGGTTTATTTCTGTTGCCGCTAAGGGTTATTGATAAATGTTTTTGTTCAGTTCGTTTGTTTTTATCTTGATGATACGTTTTTCCAAATTCAAACAATTTGAGATCATTTCTTTTTCGATTTTTGTTGTATGCAACAGCTTCCAAAGCTGAGATTAGCATATTTTGACGCATTACAGAAAGATCAATACTAAGGGGGTTTAACATTTTGACTGTTGTTTCTTTATCAACAACTTCAGAAAGTTTATTAAATTTTGTGGAAGTCAATGAATTGGCCATCATTTCATAAAAGCCTTGACCGTTTAATTGTGAGGCAATTTTATTTTGAATTTGATAGTCTTCAATTTGTAATGTTTTTGAAATGGAGGCGTTTAACTTTTCTTTATAATCGATATTATTATATCCATAAACACGGAGTATTTCTTCCACAACATCTGCCTCACGCGTAACGTCATTTCGATAGGCTGGAATGGTTAAACCTAATCCAGATTCTGTCACATTGTTGATTTTTATTTCAAGCGAGGTTAAAATATTTTTTATCGTCTCTTTTGGGATTTCTTGGCCAATGAGTTTACTTGTTTTTTCAAAAGAAAGAAAAACCTGAAAATCATCTAATTTTTTTGGGTACAAGTCAATGACGTCACTTGTAATCATCCCACCGGCTACTTCTTTAATAAGGATGGCTGCTCTCATAAGAGCATATTCTGTTATATTTGGATCAATTCCTCTTTCAAACCGAAAAGATGCATCTGTATTTATTCCATGCCTTTTAGCTGTTTTTCTTATGCTTATGGGATTAAAATAAGCACTTTCAAGAAAAATACTAGTTGTTTCTTTTGTAACACCGCTGTCTAATCCGCCAAGTATGCCTGCAATACATAAGGGTTTTTCTGCATCACAAATCATTAAGTCTTCTTCGTGAAGTTCTCTTTCAACTTCGTCAAGGGTTACAAATTTTGTTCCTTGAGGAAGAGTTTTAACGATTATTTTTTCACCATTAATTTTACTGCTATCAAAAGCGTGGAGTGGCTGCCCAAGGTCGTGCAAAACATAATTTGTGATATCGACAACATTATTTTTTGGTTTTAATCCAATGGCTTTTAAACGGTTTTGAATCCATACAGGAGATTCCGCTACTTTAATACCTGAAATAGTGACTCCACAATACCTGGGAGCCAAGTCTTTATTTATTAGCTCGACATTGATTTTATGAGTTCTGTTATCGACTCTAAAATTTACATTTGAAGGTGTAATAAACTCAAGCGCCATTCCCTTTTGAAGTAGGCCGGCTCTTAGGTCTCTCGCTGTTCCCCAATGACTCATGGCATCAGCGCGGTTTGGTGTTAGGCCAATTTCAAATACCTCATCAACTTCTACATTGTAAATTTCAGAAAGTGGAGTGCCAACTTTCGCGTTTTTATCAAGAACGAGAATACCATCGTGGTTTGTACCAAGCCCAATTTCATCTTCTGCACAAATCATTCCTTCGCTTACCTCACCTCTTATTTTTCCCTTTTTAATTTCCAGAGGCTCCCCATTTTCAAAATAAAGTATCGTTCCAACTATAGCGACCGGTACTTTTTGACCTGCTTCTATATTGGGGGCTCCACAAACTATCTGTAATGGTTTTTTATCTCCAATGTTAACAGTTGTAACTTTTAAACGATCTGCATCTGGATGTTTAACACAGGTTAATACTTCTCCCACTACAATACCGTTGAGACCCCCTTTAATGGATTCAAAAGGGGTGATACCTTCCACCTCCAAACCGAGGTCTGTTAAAAGATTACCGGTTTGTTCTGCATTCCAGTCTAAATTAATAAATTGCTTGATCCAGTTATATGAAATCTTCATCGTCTAAATGTAAAATAATAAGAAGGGCAAAGATAGCAAACCACTTGGTTTTACTAAACATAACAAGTGTAAAAATTAACTGATTATTAAAATTCAATGGCAGATAGAATTTCTAAAATTATTTTTTGATTTATTTTTTTTTCAATGATGGTTTTTATCTCTTTAAGTTTTTCATCAGGTACAGATTGAGGTGACACAATTTTTACTGAAACAACCGGCACCTCCCCGGAACGAACCCTTACTTCTTTTAAACGAATATCTTCAATCTTTAACCCTTCCAATGTTCTTGTAATTTCAGCTTCCTGTTTGATTCTGTAAAATGACAAAGTGAGGGGAATGCACACAACAAGTATGATAAGTAAAGAATAAACAAGCCCTTTTTTGGCAGTCTTAAATGGCGCAAAACCAAGCACTAAAAAGGTAAGGCCTCCAAACATGATAATTCCGGCAAGGTTTGTCAAGTAAAGTAAAAAAGCACCGGAAAAAACACTCCAGTCCATCCATCCAATACCAATTCCCGCTACTACAAGTGGTGGGACCAGTGCTACTGCTATAGCAACTCCGGCAAGACTTTTGGCGATGCCTTCTTTTGCATGAGCAAAGGCAGCGGCAATTCCTGATGCTACTGCAATTCCTAAATCGAGCAATGTGGGGGTGAGGCGTGCACTTATTTCTGAAGTGACTATTTTTAAAGGAATAATTAAACTCACAAATGAAGCAAAAAGTAAAGATGCTACTGTTCCTATAACAATTGTTTTAAAACTGGCTTTTAATAAATTTGTATCATATCGTATCAAGCCCATTGAAAATGAAACTATGGGCGATATTAATGGGGCTAGTATCATTGCACCTATAATTACAGGGGCTGAGTTTGCATACAACCCAAAGGCTGTGATGAGCGTTGATAAAATCATCATCACCAAGTATGCATTTGATAAACGAGCATTTTTATTTAAAACTGTAAATAACTCTTTAAACTCTTCAAAAGTGGCTCTTCTTAACCAGGGAAGTTTTCGTTTAATGAGTTCATTTCTTTTTTCGTCTTGTGGTAAGGTTTTTATGAGGAGCGATTTTTTTTGAGAAGTATTCTCCTCCAATTGTTTGTTGTCAATGGGATGTATAATTGTCAAACACTGGAAATCAACTTTTAAATGCAGTATATCTGATTGAAATTTTTCACCATCTATGGTAAAATCTATTGTATTGGTTGATTTAATGGTTACTTCAGGCGATTTAATCAAACCTATAAAATTGGGTCTTTCCTTGGAGACCAAAAAATCAGGCATTAGGCTTTTAAAGAAGAACCATACCAACTCCCAAATATATTGAGGTGCAAGTACTAATAAATGCAACAAGCCATCATTGCTTATGTCTGTTTTTATGGTCTTTTTTGAAACGATTGACCCTCCAGAATGCTCCACGGCAATCAGACCAAGTGCCGAAGTGTCAATTACTTTTTCATCTTCAATAAAGATACTAAAGGGTTTGTGTTTTAGAGACCTTAGTTTTTTAATTTGTTTTAAGAACCGAAATAATTGCCCATAAACTCCTTTGCGTTTTCCATCATCAACAAGTTCAAATACCTCACCCACATTAACAGATTGAAAGACGATTTTCTCATTACAAAACAACAAATCGACTTGATGCGTACTTTCGGTTTCTATAATTTTTTTGACTACTTCTTCAAGATTTTTGGGAACACCCAATCCTTGGGATACATAGTTCATGTTTTGATGTGGAAGAATCCCTAGTTTCCATTTACCTTTTGCTGCTTCAGGTAAAAAAAGCCTTAAATCACTGTCATTTAAGTAAGTAAGGATTTTGTCATTTTCGTCAAGATTGAGTTGAGATCGATCTTCGAAAGGAACTTTTTTAAAGGATATATTATCTAGTAAAACTTCAATATTTTCCTCAATAAATTCATTTTCTTTAGGCTGATAGAGTAAGTAATACATAAAAGTTCTGTTAGAAATTTTGAATTTGAGGTAAAATTAAGACCACAGAAAGTTAAACATAATTATTTCAATAATATCAAATAAAGGTATAAGTTATCAAAATGATTTTATTTTATTACGATTTAAGATGAATATTTTTCTGAAGTCAGATTAGCAATTTTTACGATTACCTCTACAGCTTTTTGCATACTTTCCACAGGGACATATTCATACCTTCCGTGAAAGTTGTGACCGCCTGCAAATATATTGGGACAAGGCAAGCCCATAAAACTAAGCTGTGAGCCATCTGTTCCACCTCTAATGGGTTTTATGATGGGTGTGACGCCCACTGCAATCATCGCTTCTTCAGCGATTTCAACAATGTGCATAACCGGTTCTATTTTTTCACGCATATTGAAGTATTGATCTTTCAGTTCAACAGTAACCAGGTTGTTTTGTAATTGAGAGTTTAATTCCTCAGACAGTTTAACAAACATGGCTTTTCGCGCTTGAAATATATTCTTATCGTGGTCTCTAATGATGTATTCAAGTACCGTTTGATCAACACCACCTTGAATTGAACTTAAATGAAAAAAGCCTTCCCTTCCTTCTGTATGTTCCGGTTTTTCTAGTCGGGGCAGTGAATTGATGAAATCGGTTGCGATGTGTTGACTGTTAATCATTTTTCCTTTTGCATAACCGGGATGAACAGATTTTCCTTGAATTGTTACATTGGCTTTGGCGGCATTAAAGTTTTCATATTCAAGTTCGCCAATTTGGCTGCCATCCATAGTGTATGCCCATTTGGCACCAAATTTCTTTACATCAAAATGATGTGCCCCACGACCAATTTCTTCATCGGGGGTGAAGCAGACGCGTATTTTTCCGTGTTTTATTTCAGGATGCTGAATAAGGTATTCCATCGCAGAAACAATTTCGCAGATACCTGCTTTGTCATCTGCACCCAGAAGTGTGGTACCATCTGTTGTGATAAGGGTTTGCCCTTTGTATTGCAGTAAATCATCAAAGTAAGAAGGAGATAGGATGATGTTTTCCTTTTCGTTTAAAACGATATCGCCTCCATTATAATTCTCAATGATTTTCGGTTTTACATTAGCTCCTGTAAAGTCGGGTGATGTATCAAAATGGGAAACAAACCCAATAACAGGTACTTCGTTAGTGACATTGGAGGGCAGGGTCGCCATTACATAGGCTTTATCGTCAATTGTGACTTCATCCATACCAATGGATTTTAGTTCTTCTACCAATATTTTTGCAAGATTCCATTGATTGGCAGTGCTTGGTGTGGTATCGCTGTTTGGGTCACTTTCAGTATCAATAGCAACATAAGAGATAAAACGGTTGATTAAGTGTTGTTTGTCAATCATAATATGATTTTTAAAAAATTTACTTTTAATATAAAGTAGTTGGGTTTACATCTAAAATATATTATTCAACCTTCTTAACGTTGCTTTCAAATTAATACTTAGGGTTAAATAAAAAGCTTCACAATCAATCCTCCGGCGAGCCAAAAATAGCAAAGTAAAGCTGCATACTTTAAAATGTTTTCCAGCAAATGGCTTTTGGGTGCCATTTCCTTCATTTGTTTTACATCTTTTCTTTTGAAAAACCCGAGATACATCAAAAATGCAGAAAGGGCTATAAATGCAAGGTTTAAAAAGAAGGTATAGTCTATTTTAAAATAGTCACTATCATGAATTTTTACATTTGATGGATCAGGTAAAATATTCAGCCAATCAAAAGAATAATGTAAAATCAGCGATGTGCCAATGAGTGCTGTAAACAGTAAAAAAAGTATAAATAAAGACATTTTCCAGCCATAGTATTTTGCATTGATACGAAGGACCGGAAATACCACCAAATCACTGAATATAAATGCCATAACGCCTGCAAAACTTACCCCTTTTCCAAACAATAAAGCGGCCAGTGGAATGTTTCCCATAGAGCCAATGAAGGTCAAAAAAGCGGCAATAGGTCCAACAAGAATGTGCTCAAGGATTTCAAAAAATGTAAAATCGGTATTTCCGCTGCCACTATTGATGAACAGGGCCTGAAAGAAGGAGTCCGGCACAAAAGCAGCCACGATTCCGGCAATGGTAAATCCCACGGTTACATCTTTCCAAACCATTTTCCATTCCATACCATATTGCTTGGAGACTTTTGCCCATTGGCTTTCAGACTGTATTTTCTTTTTCCAGGATTTGGATTCATCCATTTCGTCGTCGACATCACCTTTTAGGTTCTCTCGTGCACTTTTAATGAGTTTTTTGGGATTTATCAAGCGTATCAAAAGCCACGAAATAAGTATTAAAAGAATACCTCCAACATATTCTCCAACGACAAACTGCCACCCAAGAAATATTGAAATGATAATACCCAGTTCTACGACCAAATTTGTGGAAGCCAGTAAGAATGCTATGGAGGAAACAAAACTCGCTCCTTTTTTAAACAGGGATTTCGCTGAAGCCAGGGCAGCAAAACTGCACGAGCTGCTTATAAAACCAAAAAATGTTCCAAGCAAAACACTTTTTGCCTCGTGACCTCCCATGGTTTTTTGCATACGTTTTTCAGTAACAAAAACCTGAATCATACTGCTGATAACATATCCCAGGGCAAATGCCCAGAGTGCCATCCAGAAAAATCCAGCGCTGGTATAATCTGCTTCTGCCCATTGTTTTAAAAAGTTGCTCATATATTAAACTATTTACCGATACAATATTTAACTTTTCTTTAAAATAAAGGGTTCCTCGTGTTTGGGCAACAAATAGGATACAAAAAATGCATAAAAAGAGTAAAACAAGAGCAATCATTAATAAATTCACTTACTAATATAGCATAAAAAAACCGCTCGATTTGAGCGGTTTTCAAATAAAAGCACCAAGCTATTAATTGGCTATCCCAGAGCCTAAATAAGTACTGTTTGATACTTGGCTACCATCGGCAGTTATAAATGCCATAAATAGCTCTACAGTATCTCCTGCGTAGGTTGTTGGTATTGCAACAATTTGAGTTCCTTCTGTTCTGTCTGCACCATCTGTTAAAGAAATAGATTCTTTCTTTGATGGATTGTAAACCAATAACATTGCTTTATCGGTAGCGTTGGCGTTACCTTCAGCAGAGTTATCATCCCAGTTAAAAGTTACCTCTCCAGGTGTTGCAAGATCTGTAGAAGGGTTCAAAGCAGCTGATAAACCGCCTCTACTTACTAATGCGGTTGCATAATCCACCTCAAAGTCTGGTTCGACTCCTGTAATGGCATTATTCAACACATAAGACATCGCAGCATTAAATGCTGTTTTCTTCACTGCTAAAAACTTATACCCTTTTTGGATAAATGGTTTAACAGCTTGAATAAATTCTAAAGTCACAGTAAACTTGTTTCTTTGGTTTACCTGACCTACAGTTCTTGGATTGGCTACACTTGAAGGTTTAATTCTGATGTAGTCAATACCTTTCCAGCTTCCACCGATAATGTTTCCAACCTTACCGGAAAGCCCTCCTAAAATTCCTTGAGCAATTTTACCCATAACATAAATAATTTAAATGAAACTTACTTTTCTTCGGACTTGGTACGGACTTGACACGAAGTTGTACCTTCCGTTGAAATATATGGCAACTTTTATGCTATTCGTTGGATATGGATTTTGTTGCTTTAGATTGCTTCCTTTTGCATCAGAAATAAAAAAATGAATATTTTTTTTACAAAGAAAAAGAGAAAAAAGAAAGCCGTTTCTTTGATGGCGTTGACATACTGTCAAGTTTTTTGGAAAAAATATTGCTGATGGAAAAGGTTTTGAAATTTGTGCCTGACCACAGGTGCAATATTTTTTTCAAAACCCGTAGGGCTTGAACTTTATAGTATGATGAGCGTGGGATGAAGGAAGCCAGCTAACTTTGCAAACTTTTTTCTTCTTGTTTGTTCAGATAAGGGTGTTTAAGTCGCTCAAACATTAGTTGCCTAAAAGGTAAGGTTTCTTCAGTTGGATATGCATTTAGGTAATTATACATTGCAAGTGCCATATACCTTGCAAAACGATTGTATTTTCTAATCGGAATAAAATAAACACCTTTTAGATGTTCAAACTTATATATGAAGCCTTGAAGTGATAAATGACCTTTATTATACTTATATGCGATTAAAACTTCATCTGAATTTAAATCTGATTTTTCAAGATATTTGAAATTATCTGCTATTAAATTCCAGTCGAAATTTTCTCTAAATCTCCACGGTCTGCCTTTTCCTTTACGCTTTTGATAAATAATTTTTTCTTCAAAATCAACCGAATCAGTAAAAGTATTAATGATTAGTTTATGCTTTTTTAACTTTCCAAGATTAGTTTTAGATGATAAAATTAGGTTGACAATGCTTTGATTGTAGAATACTTCAAAACGTTTTAAAAATAAGAAAAAACGAAAAGCAGACATTGCAAATATAAACTCACGTCGTTTTGCACCTGGTTCATTTATGTTTTCATTGGTAAAATGAATATTGAACTCTTTTTTTTTATTATCAAAACCTAATGTTAAGTGTTCTCCATTATTTAAAGATGGAACATTGAGGATGAAACCTTTTTCATCGGTATAATTAAAACGCAGAAATAGCTTTTTTAAATCATCAATCATATTTCAAAGTTACTCCTTTTAGGCAGGTAATCGCGTAGCGTATGGCGATAGCCATAATAGCGAGCCGCCAGCGAGTTGAGCAAGGGTGGTGTGGGAAAATAGCCCGATAGGGCTACCACGCCTACGTTGAAAACGCAAGGGTGGCGCAGGTTTTTGATGCCGTTGGCTTTAGCTTGGGTGTAGCGTGGGAAAGCAAGTGTAACAATTGAAGGAAGCTATTGAAGGATGGTTACCGTTTTTAAATTTTAGCAATTGTGAGTGCTTATGGTTATTTAATTTATAAGGATTTAAGTAGATTAAGGAAATTGAGGATTATAAAATTCACTAACGAGCAATTGCCAATTTAAAAATGGGTTATGTGGTGGCTGAAATAGCTGACTGAATGCGTTACTCTTGCTGTGCGTTTGCAATATAGAATAATCCGCTTTTGGGTTTTAAAATCTATTTAATCAGCTATTAAAGCGGTTTTAAAAGTATTCGGATACTTCAAATTTCTTGAAGCGGTTATTGTATATGCAAAATGGCTGCCATCAAAAACTGTGACACCCGTGAACCCACAGGTGACATAAGCCCATCTATTCCAAAATGAAACCACTTCAAAATAAAACGCTACGCTTCATTTTGAAGTCATCACATACGGTCTTGTTATGCTCTAACTTCAATATGATTTATTTTATTGTGTTTTACATTTCTCATCACGACGCTCTCATCCCACCTGTGGGTTTTGCCCGCAGCGAACAGCAGGCGAGCCAAATTATGAAGCAGCGGTTGCACCCCAATTTATATTTTGTGTGCCACGAGCACACACCTAATTGGGGTTTGGGGTGCAAGAGTAGCTGCGGGTGAGGAAGTTGTGTAGTGTGTGAAATAAAGCAAATGCATAGTGCTAACGAGGATGTGCCACCGCAGTAGTGCTATGTATGGTAAGCACCAATGCAACGCATTTGTGATTATGCTTTATGAAACAAAATGGAACAACTGACGAACACCTTATTACCTGCCCTTTTAAAATTAAAATGTAAAAAAAGAGCCTTCCGAAAAAGACTCTTAAATTATTTGCTTAATGATCGTGATTTGAATGGACATCACTTTTCATTTCACCAGATTGATTCATCATCATTTCGTGATCGTATTGGCAACAACCAGGTAAATTTTTATAGGCTTCTTCATTTCCTGCTACTTTTTCAGTATCATACCCTGAAGCTGCGATTGCATTATGAATTGCCATTGCATCTGTTTTGGTATCATCAAAAGAAACATCAATCTTCTTTTTATCAACATCCCAATTGGCACTTGCCACACCTTCTACACTATTGGCTGCTTTTTCAATGGTATTTTTACACATCCCACAATTACCTCTTACACCAAAAGATAAGTCTGTCATTGCTATTTCATTTGACACTTCTGTTGTTGTAGTTTCTTCTATTTTTTTAGCTTCGTTTTTACAACTTGTTAAACCCATAGCTACTATTACAGCTACACTTAAAATTACTTTCTTCATTTTTTAAAATTTAATTGTTATTACTTGATTTATCATTCTATTACTTGTTTTACTTCTCCACAGGTTAGCATTGCTTCGCCAAAATATGGATTGATTACTTTTTCTTCTTTGCTTAACCAATAGGCTCCGTTATTGTTATCTGCCATAGGGCAAAATTCTACATAGACTTTTTCATTGACACCAAATATTTGAACCGCTTTTATTAAATGTGAAGACAAATGTTTAAAATGATTCCTTTGAGTTTTAATGTCTTGAGAACCGGCTATTGATGTCGTAGAAGCTTTTATGTCGCCAACTAATGACATCCAGTGATTGTGTGCTTCATCCTTAAGCAATTTCATATCTGTCTTACTCAAATTTGATAGTAACGAAGTTGCATTTTGCGAACTGCCTTTTGCGTCTTCTTTTACTAAAGCATCTTTTAAATTGATGTAATCATTGTATATCTCTTTTAATTGCTCTTGAAATTTCTCTGATACTTTTAAGCGTTCATTCATATTAGTATGGTCACTTTCTTTTTTTGATGTATTATTATCCATACCTAAATGACCTTCGTGACCTGTCATTGTTTTACCACCTTGCTTGTTCATCATTGACTTTTTGCCCTGTAGTTGTGCAGCAGCATCCACCGTAAACGTTCCGTTGGTAACAATTTCATTTCCTGTAAATAATCCCTCTAATACCTCATAATTATCACCGATTTTATTACCTAAAGCCACTTCTTTCAATTCAAAAACAGGTTCGTTTGGATTTGCTTTGAGATAGACTACAGAGCGTTCGCCTGTCCAGAGTACTGCTGATGATGGAATTGTCAACACTCCATTTCTATCAGTTTGAGTACTTTTAATTTCTGCGGTCACAAACATTCCTGGTTTAAATATATCATCGGTATTATTAAGAACTACTCGTAAGGTTACAGTACGTGTTTTTGTGTTTAAAACAGGGTTTATAAAATCTACTGTGCCTTTAAACTGTTTATTAGGATAAGCATTTGTTGATACGGAAACTTCTTGCCCTTTTTTGAATTGTTCAATTTGATTTTCATACACATCAAAATTTGCCCAAACCGTATTGAGATTAGCAATTTTCAACAAAGGCTGACCTTGCTTAATATAATCGCCTTGTTCCACTAATTTTTCAGTCACCGTGCCTGAAACGGTAGCATACACAGGGAAATTTTCAATGACTTTTCCAGAGGATTCAATTTGGTTGATTTGAGTTTCAGACAATTTCCAAAGCTTTAATTTATTACGAACCGCTTTGTATAAAGCAGGTTGCGATGCTTTTAAAGAAGCCGCTGTAATCAATTCTTGTTGAGCTGCATATAATTCTGGTGAATAGATTGTTGCCAACAATTGACCTTTACGTACTTCTTCACCTGTAAAACTGATATTCAACCGTTCAATTCTACCAGAAAAATAACTCACTTGTACTGCATTTGCTTCTTCATTTTCAGCTATTTTACCCGATAGTTTGATGATTCCATTTTCTGCTGAACCATTACCTACAATTGTAGTTTGAATGTTTGCTAAAGCCATTGCATTAGCTGTTAATTTAAACTGGTCTGCTGTTAATCCATCTGCACCAGCCTCGGCAGGAATTAAGTCCATTCCACAAATGGGACAATCGCCTGGTTCTGGTTGCATAATTTGTGGATGCATAGAGCAAGTCCACATTTGATTAGTTTGTGCAACTTCATTGTGATTATGGTCTGCTTCTTCTTTTGATGAACCGCCAAATAGCAACCAACCTAATAATAAACCAACTGCTAATATTCCTAAATAGATTAGTATCTTATTTGTTTTCATTTTCTAATCGTTTTATCATTGCTTTCATTTCTTCTATTTCCTTGCGTTGTGCTTCAATAATATCTTCTGCCAGTTTTTTTACTTCTGGGTCTTGAATATCTGCCCTTTCACTTGTTAAAATAGCGATAGAGTGATGAGGAATCATTGCTTTCATCCAAAGGACATCACCAATAATTGGTGCTTGTGCTCTTACTAACCCTAAAGCCCCTATAAACAGAATAAAACTACCTGCAAGAATTGCTATATTTTTCTTTCTATCATTATACATTTTTCGCATAAAAAACCACATTATTACTGCCATTGCTGAAATACCCAAGCAAGTCATATAGAATCTTGTTAAACTAAAATACACGTGGTCTATTGAATAGGTATTTAAATACATTGTAATGTACATTGCTACAAATGAGCAAGCCAACATTATAAAGAAGGTTTTATAGTTTCCTTTGTTTGAGTGTTCTTTTGAATTTTCCATATTATTTAATTTTATGGTTATACTTTAATTGTTCTTAATCGTAATGCATTACCTATAACTGAAACAGAACTAAAACTCATTGCTAAAGCTGCAATCATTGGTGATAATAAAATTCCAAAAAATGGAAATAACACACCTGCCGCTATAGGAACGCCCAATGTGTTATAGATAAGTGCAAAAAATAGGTTTTGTTTAATGTTCTTCATTACTGCACTACTTAAATGACGAGCTTTAACTATACCGTGTAAATCACCTTTTACCAATGTAATCATAGCACTTTCAATAGCGACATCTGTTCCTGTACCCATTGCAATACCTACATCACTTTTTGCCAATGCAGGTGCATCGTTGATACCATCGCCTGCCATAGCAACCACTTTACCATTGTTTTGAAGTTTCTCGACTTCTTTTAATTTATCTTCGGGTAACATACTCGCTTTAAAATCTGCCAGATTCAACTCTGATGCTACCGCTTGGGCTGTATCGTGATTATCTCCTGTAAGCATTATCACATCAACACCATTATTTTGCAGTTCTTTTATAGCTTTTGCACTGGTATATTTGATTTTATCACCTATAACTACATAACCAACCACTTTTTTATCGATAGCTAAATATGAGACTGTTTTCCCTTGTTTTTGATAGGTTTTAGCTTCTTCCTTCATTTTAGAGGTGATTTCAGCATTTGCGTATTCCATCATTTTTGGATTACCTAAAGCCACTTTTTTATTATCAATTTCAGCTTCTACGCCCTTTCCTGTAACTGCACTAAAATTGGCAGATTTTAAAATTTCAGCATTAAGTTCTTTACCATATTTTACTGTTGCTTCTGCTAATGGATGTTCACTGTTGGTATTTAACGAGACGATGTATTGAAGTACCTTTTTGTCGTTATAATTATCACTAAAAGAACCTACGGTTTCAACTGTGGGTTTACCTTCTGTTATAGTTCCTGTTTTATCTACAATAAGGGTATTTACCTTATTCATTTTT
>JANSXN010000056.1 GCA_024742935.1 Flavobacteriaceae bacterium | reverse complement strand
TAGAATCACTTGGTGTTCAAGAGATTAGCAGGGATTTGTTTATTTCAATTCTTACAAAATAAGTACAATAATATTCCGTTTATCGAAAACAATTGGTTTATATCAATATTTTTTGCAAATTCACCTCCCTTTTTTATCCCCGGCTTATGAAAATATTTATAATCACTCCCATTATTTGTTTTTTCTTTCTGTCATCTTTTTATGCACAAGAAACTACGATGGCAAGCAGTCAAAAAGATCAGTATATTGATGTTGTCAAGGTTTATGAAAAAGTAGTTGAAGAGGGTTATGAATCTGCCCAAATCTTTGAAAAATTAGCCAACTCAAACTATGAAAGAGGCAATTACATTGAAGCCAAAAAGTGGTTTGAAAAATGGTTCAGTAAAGATAAAAACCCAAAAACCATCGCTTACTTAAACTATTCAAAAACTCTGGAAGCTTTAAACGAACCTGAAAAGGCAAAGCACTATTTAAAACTTTACAGTAAGAAGTCCAAAAAATAACTAGACCTGCTCATACCTAAAACAATCCACCAAATGGTCATTGACCATTCCGGTTGCTTGCATATGAGCATAGACCACAGTGCTCCCCATAAATTTGAATCCGCGTTTTTTTAGGTCTTTGCTTAGTTGATCAGACAAAGGAGTGGTTGCCGGTGCTTCACTCATAGTTTTAAGAGCATTTTTGATGGGTGCTCCTCCTACAAATTTCCAGATATAGTTGCTAAAACTTCCAAATTCTTTTTGTACTTCCATAAAAGCTTGTGCATTTGTTACCGCAGCCCTCACTTTAAGTTTATTGCGGATGATTCCCTCATTCTGAAGTAATTCTTGAATTTTACTTTCCGGATACCTTGCGATTTTTTTATAGTCAAAATCATCAAACGCCCTGCGGAAATTTTCGCGTTTACGCAAAATAGTTATCCAACTCAAGCCTGCCTGAAAGCTTTCAAGAATTAAAAACTCAAATAGGGTTTGATCATCATAGACCGGCACGCCCCACTCAGTATCGTGGTATTTAACATAAAGTGAATCAGTGCCACACCAGGGACAGCGGTTTGTGATTTTAGTCATATTCAGTTGATAGTTGTTGTTTTATATTTGTAATTGCAAACCAAGATACTGGAAGATTTTTATTTGTGAAAGTTTTCTGTATGTTTTGCGACCCAAATAACCTAAAATCTTAACCTATGAATTCAATTGTAATCGCATTCACTTCCCTAAGTATGAAAGTTATCGAAAAGGCCTTAAAATCGGCTATGTCTTATGATGCTTATTTTAAGCAAATGAGCCTTTTTTCAGAGGAAGAAAGGACTTCCGGATCTGATCAATCAGATGTACTGATTGATTTTACAGCGTTAAACTACAAGCGTATGAAACGCCTTGACAAGAGCATAGTATTAAACGAGACTCACAAACGAAAAATCAAAAAGCTTGATAAAAAAATCACTTGGCTTGTGATTACCGAAGCTTGGTGTGGTGATGCTGCTCAAGTTATTCCGGTATTGAACAAAATTGCTGAGGCAACTGATAACATTGATCTTAAATTGGTGTATCGAGATGAAAACGAAGCTCTAATGGATGCGTTTTTAACCAATGGCGCTCGCTCTATTCCCAAACTCATTGCTTTAAATGAAAAAAACGAAGTACTTTATACCTGGGGCCCTCGACCTTCGGAGGCTACAAAAATGGTAGTTGATTTTAAAAGTGTCAATGGCAATCTAACCCCGGAATTTAAAATTGACCTACAAAAATGGTACAACAATGATAAAGGAACTGGAATTATTGTTGATCAAATCACGATGCTAAACAAAATTGAATAGTGTATTTTTAACCTGAAGGGTTTGAGCGCTTTAAAGAGTCTTCAAACCCTTCAATACTCATCGCATTTTCAACTGAAAACGCTCCAATTTTTGTTCTGCGCAAGGCCGAAAGATGTGCCCCATTGTCCAGTGCTTTTCCAAAATCATGAGCCAGCGAACGTATGTAAGTGCCTTTGCTGCATTTCACCCTAAAGTCAATTTCTGGCAAAGCAATGCGGGTTATTTCAAAGGCTGAAATGTACACCCCCCTGAAAGCGACTTCCACTTCTTCACCACTTCGGGCAAATTCATACAAGCGTTTCCCGTCTTTTTTTAAAGCTGAAAACACGGGTGGTTGCTGTTGAATTTCGCCAACGAATTGTTGTGTGGCTGCTCTTACATTGTCTTCTGAAATGTTAGAAAGTTCAAATCGCTGATCAATTTCGGTTTCAAGATCAAAACTGGGTGTAGTCGCGCCCAGCGTGAAGGTACCTGTATATTCTTTTTCCTGACCTTGATAAGTGTCTATTTGTTTGGTAAATTTTCCGGTGCAGACAATCAACAATCCTGAAGCAAGTGGGTCAAGCGTTCCGGCATGGCCAACTTTTATTTTCTTAAGATTGAATTGTTTTCTTATCAACCACCGCACTTTATTTACCACCTGAAAGGAAGTCCATCCCAAGGGTTTGTCGATTAAGAGGGTTTGGCCTTCTTGGAAGGATGCTGCTGTTGTGATTTTGCTCATTTGTCAAAAGTAGTTATTCTTTGAAAAAGTTGTATGTTTATGATAATTTTTTAGAATTAAAACTCATCTTATTGCTTTTCAATGAATGGAAGTTTCTAATTCAAACCCATAGAAAATCAACTTTTATTTATTTAAATTTAATCACTTAAAAAAGAAAAAAACAAAGTGCATTTTTAATAATTTTAAAAATAAAAAAATGGCAACTAAAAAAATAGAGGAGCAAACAACTCAGGAACTGCTAAAGGCTAAAAAAACACATAAAACCGTGATTTATATTCTTGCTACTCTATTACTAATTTATGTCTGTTTTGTTATATACAGCCTGGTTTTTAATGTGTGGAGATATGGGGTTGAGTCAATCATCGTTCCTTTAATGGTGTTTGCAGGTGGCATGCCGGCCCTCATCCAAATCAAAACAATTAATAAAGAACTCAATAAAAGAGAATCACAATGAAGAAAGGAACACTTTCAAATACTTTAAGAAAATTAAGACTTCTGTATTTTGCAGATAGTGTGAGTTTCTAAATCAGAAAAATAAAAACCCGAAAAGAAAATAAAGAGTTTTTATCAAAAAATCCGGAGGTAAAACTCCCCCCCGATTATCTAATGTATGAATCTTTTCAGATCAATTACCGAAAATACTTTAAGGATGGTGCAAAGGTAGCAAGTGAAATCGCTGAACGTTTCAAAAAACATACTGAACTAAAGGATAAAAAGATTTTAGACTGGGGTTGTGGCCCGGGAAGAATTATTAGACATCTCCCGGAAGTCATTAATAATGGTTGTCAATTTTATGGTACAGATTATAACAAAAAATCTATAGAGTGGTGCTCAGAAAATCTGAAAGGTATCCAATTTAACCACAATAAACTTGAAGCAAACCTTCCCTATGAGGACAACTTTTTTGATATTATTTATGGGCTGTCAATCTTCACTCATTTATCAGAAAAAATGCATTTTGACTGGTTTAATGAACTCAAAAGAATTCTTAAACCCGGAGGAATTATGTATGTAACAACTCAGGGCAAACATTTTAAAGTTAAATTATCTCAAGATGAGATAGTTAAATTCAATAATAATGAGCTTGTTGTAAGGGGAAATGTTCTTGAAGGACACCGCACTTACTCTGCATTTCACCCTGAAGAATTCATGAAAAAACTATTTAAGGAGGTTGAAATCCTGGAGCATATTGTAACTCCTGTAAAAAGCAAATCCTGGTTGCCTCAAGATATTTGGATTGTTAGAAAATAACTGCTACTTTTTCCATTCAACCACCCCTCCTTTAGCAGAATCTACTTTGATACTGTAGTTTCCTCCCCCGGAGACAATCCATCTTACTTTGACGGTGCCCATCCCGGGGATATTGGCAACCTCCATTTTTTGAGGATTGTGCACTTGCTCTTTTACGATATTAAAATCGGCATTTTCAACGATCATCCCGGCAATAACTTTAGCACCGCTTATAGTCACATAATCAGGTCGTTCAATTTTGAATTTCAAATCCTGACTGCTGTGGGTGGGCATCAAGCGCTCGTTGTAAATTGTCGTTGTGATTTCGCGTAAGCCATTTCCAATCGCTTTTTCTTCAACCTCTAAAACGCTTAGCTTTGGTGTGTGATATCCGTGGTAGATGGTAAATGCCATATTCCTGTGAGCATCTTGCTCCAGAAGAAACCCGGGGTGTGCCCTGCTGAAATTCTTTTTAAAACCTCCAATTTCTATCGTTCCAAATTGTGGGTGGTTGTACTCAGCCCAATCGACAAAGGCATCTCCAAAAGTAAGGTATTTATCCACTTTCAATTCCTCTTCTTGATTGGCCCGGCCTTCATTTTTATGGAAATAAAGATAGGACACCATTAACTCATTGGTATAAGTATAAATACCCCTACCGCCATAAAACCAATCGAGCTCTCCGCCAAACACTGAATACAAATCTTTATAAACTACCAGATATCGGTAACCGGGTATCATTTCTTCACCCTTTTTTGCGATAGCATCATAGATTCTAATATCATCACGATTGTAAGTATCAAGATCTTCTTCTGCACCGGGACCTCTTAAAATCATGCCACCATAGTTGTGATAGCTTTGTGCTCCTGCAATATTAGGATGTTTCATTACAAAATCTGCTACTGCTCGGGTTTCAGGAAGGCTAAACGGGTACTTGTAAGCTCCTCGTTGTACATAATCGGGTTGCCATTTCCATCCCCAATCACGGTTGGGGTCATAATAACCAATACCGTCTTCATTAACACGACCATCACCATCGAGATCAACACCCTCAAAACCAAGCATTTCATAATCTCCCTTTTGCTCTGGCTCTACTCTAATTAGCCTGCGAGGGTCTTGAGGGTCTTTGATAAACTGTCCGGTGGGTGATTTTCTAATCATCATCGTGATGTGGTTGTCACCATTCAAATCGTCAAACATATCTTCTCCGGCATCGCCATCTCCATCATTATCTAGTACAATCATTCCTGACCGTGGAGAATGGGGCGTGTTGGGTTCTTTCATGTAATTTTCACGAGCATCAGGGTTGATGGTGGGAGCAATATAGAATGTTTTGTCTTTGAGCAGTTCATTTATGAAATCAAGTTCATCAAACATTTCGGTAAGGTACCAGGCAGTATAAAGTGAAAATTCAGTTCCTTGTATTTCATTTGAGTGAATGTTTCCATCAATATACATAGCCGGTTTTCTATCCGGGTCACCGGTTTTAAAATCTGAAATGGTCAACAACCAGATATCCCTGCCTTGATAAGATTTTCCAATACTTTCAAGTCGTGCCAGATTGGGGTATGCTTTTGCAATTTTTTGCATAATATCAACAACACCATCATAGGTATAATAGCGATTCCAACTAACTTCTACTTTGGGCTCATGTGGAGTGCCAATGGCTCTAAAGAATTTTTCTTGTGCTGTGATTTCAACGATTGATAAAAGCGCTAAAGCGAAACAAAATAAAGGGGTATATAATCTACTTTTCATCTATACAAATAGTTTAAATGCCATTGTTTTGGCCTTGATTTTCTTATAATTTTACATTTAACACCGCAAAACCGGCGTGAGGGGCTCCTGCTTTGATTTCTACATTGCCGGAACCTTTGATGATCCATGACATGCTTTTGGTCTCAAAGGCGTCCATTTTATCAATCAAATTGATGGTATTCCCGGCTAGTACTTCTTTTTTGTCTTTGGTAATGTCAATTCTGATTTTTCGCAACCAGCGAGACTTTTCTCCCAATTCAGAATGAGTGGGCAGCGGTGCATTGTTGAATAAATCAGCTGTAATACGGCTCAATCCACTTCCCAAATTTTCAACTTTCACATTGTGAAATTCCAGTTTGGACTGCATCTTAGCTAAGCCCAATATGAATTTCGTATGTTCCAAAGCAATACTATCTACCATCCTATAAGGTGGGTTTTGCATTACAAATGGCTTAATGCCCCCCACTTCTACCTTTTGATTTGGAAAATCGGGGTGATTGACTTGGGTCCAGGGAACAAAAACATCGGTTAGACCTTCGCGGTCTGCCCAAGCCATAAAGTTTGACTCTTTGGTAACAATGGGTTTTTCATTTGATTTTTCAGGTTCTTCATCTCCTCCTTCCGGTTTTTCAGCCTTTACTTCAGGAACCCACCATCCCGGTGTACTAAAGCTCAGTCGGCCAAAATGAAAATAAGCCCACTGAAAAAAGTCTCCATCTGTGCCTTGATTGTCTTGTTGAAACGCTTTTTGCGAAATGGTTTTGTTGTAAAGATCTGAGACCATTTTATTGATAGTAACGTCTTTTTCCTGAATAGAGCTTACGATGCGTTTTTTGGCTTCTTGAGCATTGTATTTTAGAGGCTCTGAAAGGTTGTTTGCAGGGCTGAAAGTCACAAATGCAAAGATGTTCCAGCGGTCAAAAAGATAGTCTAAAAGAGCTCTGCTTTCTTTCTGTGAAACAGCATAATCTCCTGCCAAGGGTTCAAAAATGGGGTGCTTATAAGTGAGACTTTTATTAAAGGCTATACCCTCCTCAAGATCCTCATTAAAATTTCCATCTTTATCATTGTCAATCCCCTCAGAGTAAACAAGGTAATTACCGGCTTCTCCTTTGCTGCGATCAGCTTTGACAAGAATACGCAAATCCTGTGGATGCGCATTATAGTCGCCTGTGGGTGACTCAATTCTCATCTGTGTAATGAAACCATCTTTATTGAGGTCCTCATAGGGGTCCTCACTTACACTTCCGTCTCTGTCGTGATCTACTTTTGTGGCATTTCCGCGTCGCTCATATTTTAAGTTGCTGTGGTATTGCGCATAGGCATCTGGTGACATATTCGGAAAAATATAAAAAGTTGTGGTTTCAAGGGCCTCTTTATGATTGTTAACCAGACGTTCTGCAAATTGAATGGCCAGTTCTACACTCAGCAAGTGATCTCCTTCTGCACCTCCCACAACAGCAATAGCAGGTTTACTGTCAAAGTCACCGGTGCCAATTCGAAGCGCCCAAATATCTTGACCCCCTTCCGTTTTTACAAGAGAGACGAGTGAGGTTGTTCTGTCGCTGTTAAGAGTTTGTAGTCGTTGATTTATTTGTTGGTTTGTTGGATAGTTGTTTTGTGCATTGACTTGAAAAAATAGAATTCCCACAAGAAAAGCTAAAAAAAGACGTATTGGCATAGTTATTTATTTTTGTGTAGTACTCAATCTTGTAAAAATATAAAATTGAATGGAAGTATGTAAAAGTTTAACACCCAATTTTAAAATCTGTACATTTGCTAAAAGTAATTAAAAATGAAACCTTTTTTTATCGTTCTACTTTTAATTAGCTCACCTTTGCTTTTGGCACAAGAAAGGTCAAAAGCTTCTCCCCCTGTCATTGTAGCTAAAATACCATTTGGCGAAACAGTACAGTTTGAAGATTTCTCCATTACATTTTCAAAGGTCATTGAGGACTCGAGATGCCCTAGTGATGTAACCTGTGTTTGGGCAGGTCAAGCCAAAGTTCTGGCAATCATTAAAACAGAGAAAGAAACCATTGAAAATGAGCTTATTTTTCATGGAACTGCAACCGGGAGTGAAAATGAAAATACAGTGTTTTTATCAAATAATAAGAAATACATTGGTTATCAATTATCGCCTTACCCGGAAACTTCACTTCCAATTATCCAAAGAACTTACTTTCTTGATATTTTGATAGTAAACAAAGAGCTCTAATCTTAATTTTTTTAATACTATTACTATATCGTTTTAGAAAAAAATGGCGCAGTTAGTTGTTTTTTTAAAATCTCATAGTAAAACCTCAACCAAACAATTGTAAAAATTACCTATACATTACCACGACTTTCGTTTTAAAAACACAAACAATAGACTGCTATTTCATAATTTTATTAAAGTCATTAAGCCTTTACCCGTTTATTAAATACATAAAAAACAACTCTCTAATTGTTGTGTATGTTTTTTGTTAAGGTGTTTTTTATGAAATTCACAAATAGCATCATTATGTTTACAAAGAAGTAACTTTGATTTAATATCACTATTAGGTTCTAATTCCTTTTAACACAATCATTATGAGAAAGATATATTTAAAAACACTTTTTTTATTCCTTGGTCTAAGTGCCTTTTCACAATCCCCACAGGTGCTGGTTGATTCAGCTAACGATGGGTTTAGGCTTATTGTTAACGATGAACCTTTTATGGTAAATGGCATGAATTGGGATTATTTTCCAATTGGAACAAACTACAATTTTAGTATTTGGAATCAATCTGACGATTTCATTATGGCAGCTCTTGATTCAGAAATGGGATTGCTGAAAAATATGGGTGTAAATTCAATTAGAGTCTACACAGGCATTCCTCCACGATGGATTCAATACATATATGAAACCTATGGAATATATACAATGCTCAATCATTCCTTCGGCCGTTATGGACTCACATTGGATGGAACCTGGGTTCCAAATACTGAATACTCAGACCCGCGTGTTAAAGAATTATTACTTGCAGAGGTGACAGAAATGGTGAGAGAATACCAAAACACCCCGGGCCTTTTGCTTTATCTCTTAGGAAATGAAAACAACTATGGACTGTTTTGGGGTGGCGCTGAAACCGAGGATGTACCTGTTGAAGATCGCGAATCAACCATAAGAGCTCGAGCAATGTATCAATTATTCAATGAAGCAACTTTGGCAATGAAAGCTGTAAGTAAAAATCATCCCATCGCCATATGTAACGGAGATCTGCTTTTTATGAATATTATTGTTGAGGAATGTCCTGACGTTGATATTTTTGGAACCAATATGTACAGAGGTATTTCCTTTGGTGATGCGTTTCAAAGGGTGAAAGATGAATACAACAAGCCCATATTGTTTATGGAATTTGGTGCCGATGCTTTTAATGCTATTGAAAACCAAGAAGACCAATACTCTCAGGCTTACTACATGACCGGTAACTGGAAAGAAATTTATGAAAATGCTGCAGGTCTTGGAAAAGCAAATAACTCTCTGGGTGGTTTTACATTTCAATTTAGCGACGGGTGGTGGAAATTTGGACAAACCAAAAATTTAGATGTTCATGACACAAATGCCTCCTGGTCAAATGGTGGTTATCAAAGAGACTTTATTGAAGGGCAAAATAATATGAATGAGGAATGGTTTGGTGTCTGTGCAAAAGGACCTACAAATGCAAGAGGTCTATATGATCTTTATCCCAGAGCCGCCTATTATGCATTGAAAGAAGCACATCAAATAAATCCCTATGAGGAAGGTGTTGATTTAAATTTTATTGACAACTACTTTGATTCCATTCAATTAATGGATGCCGTTTTAAGAGCGCGAGGTGATAAGGCAGCTTTAGGAGGTAATGAAAAACTCAGCATAAGCAATTTAAGAGCTGAATTTACCACGTTCAATACCGGTGGGAGTCTAATCACAACGCCAGATTCAGCAGATCCAAATTCAACAAACTTCCCAAATGAACTTGGTTTTGATCATATGCAATCCTATTACTTTGGCGTTCAGGGGAAACCTGCTTCAAACGTAAGAGCCAATGTCAATATAAACGTTTTAGGAAATGTTGCCAAAAATCCCATTGACGAAATTTTTTATGAAAACAGAGGTCGCTCTGTTACCGTAAATTCGCAGGATGGAACCGTTGAACTTACAGATGTAAACCGCGTTCAAGTTTATAATGCTGATTTTGAATGGGTGGGCAAAGAATTTGATGTAAGAGGTTTTTACAGAACCGGTCACTACCACTGGGGCTATGAAGGAGATTTCTTTGGTTTGTATCCGGAAGCCAACTATGGTCCAAACTTAGATATATACAACGGTGAAATTTCAGGATTTGAAATTGACGGAAAAAACACTTTCAATGGTCTGAAAGCTGCTTTTGGACCTCAACTTTGGTGGGGAGCAAACCCGGCTGCACTTCTAAAATATACACGCAAAGTTGGTATTTTTGACATAACGGCTGTTTATCATGAAGATATAGATGATGCTTCTTCAATCGTTACTTCAATAGCGATCCCGCTTCCACAGACAAGAAGAGCTACCCTTCATTTTAAAACTAAACTAGGAAATGTGGGACTTGAAGTAGGTGGAATATGGGGAGGTGAACCATTAAACGGAAGAACTTTTCAAATCGCTGAAGGTGAACCCGGAAACTACACAATATTTGAAGACAAAGTGAGTGGAAAAGACAACTGGGGAGGGAAAGCAAAAATAACCTATTCTTCAGGACGCCTCAACTGGTATGCTCAAGGAGCCGCTATGGGACTTGTAGCAAACGGAGGTGGAGACTATACACAAACTTTCACAGGTTGGTCTCTAAAAGATACCGGTAGTGGAAATCAAACAAACTTTTTAACAGGATTTACTTACTCATTTGGAAATCTGCAAGTCGCTCCCAACTTCCTATGGCAAAAACCCATTGTTGATGCTATGCCAAATGATGTTGAAGCACCGGGAAGGTTGAGAAATATTCAAGACGACCCTTTTGCCGTAAGAGCCAACAGAGAAACAGTTGCCGGTGAAATTTTATTTACTTATGACCCAACTCCGGCTACTTGGATGTATGAATGGGACAACGACATGGCAGAAGATGCTGAGTTTGCAATCAGTGCCGGGTTTGTGTATCGCCATTTACCCACCACACAAGACGCGGCAATAGGATTTTTGAGTGATAGAACTTCTTTTGCATTTCCCAATTCAGCTCCTGCCGAAGATCTTTGGGAAGCAAAAACCCGAATTGTATCAAAATTAAATCCCGAACTGGGCTTCATTGCCAATCTGTACTATGGAAATGGGCAAGCAAACGGAAGCGATGACAGAACAATTACTCGATTTGGTTCAGATATTAGATTTATTTACAAAAACATAAAAATTGTCAATGCAGTAAAAATCAACGATTGGGGACCCTTTGATTACCACAGGGACTTTAACTTGACATACCCCCTCCAACTAATGCTCGATGTTTCCACAAGTTTAGGAAAACCAAATTGGTTTATATTACCAAATACCCGCGTTGGAATAAGAGGAACCTGGAGATCTCTTGATGAATTCTCCCCACGCTATTTACCCAATCAAGGACCGGAATTTGGCGTGCCGCCACTTAGTCCGGTTGGTTTTGACAAAGGGCAAGAATGGGAAATTAGAACATATCTACATATAAACATAGGAAAATAATAAACTTTTAGAACTACTTCCATCTTAGTGGAAAGTTTAGGTCTAAAAAAAATAGTTCAAACAGATGAAAAATAGAATAAAAAATAATTTCAAAATCACACTAACACTAGGGCTACTGGCTTTTTTAGCGCTTAGCTGTGAAAGAGACCTAACAGATGAAGCTGTTGAAGCACGATTCTCAAATAACCCGAATGTATTTATAGACGGTTTTAGTGCCGGTCTGGAATACCTGCCATTTGCTGGGTCAAGACTTGATGCCTTTTCTGTTGATACAAATGAAAAATTTGAAGGAAGCGCTTCAATGCGCTTTGATGTCCCAAATGTGGGTGACCCGCTTGGAGCCTTTGCAGGAGCTATATTTCCAGATTTTTCCGGAAGGGATTTAACGGGTTATGATGCACTTACTTTTTGGGCAAAAGCCACAACAGCAGGCACCATTAATGAAATTGGGTTTGGTCAGGATTTTGGAGAAAATAAGTATTTAACGACCCTTCAAAACCTACAATTAACTACAAACTGGCAAAAATATATTATCCCTTTGCCTGATCCATCAAAATTAACGCAAGAAAAAGGGCTTTTCTGGTATGCTGAAGGACCCGAGGACGGAAATGGTTACTCCTTTTGGGTAGATGAATTAAAATTTGAGAAGCTGGGTACTATAGCACAGCCTAGACCAAAAATAATGAACGGGGAAGATGTAGAACAAGTGGCGTTTAATGGTTCAGAAATTTCAGTTTCAGGATTGACACAAACGTTTAATCTTGGAAATGGAATAAACAAAACCGTTAGTGCAGCTCCATCTTATTTTGAATTTAAATCTTCCAATCCAGCTGTGGCAACAGTAGATGAACTTGGGAGAGTTCAAATTCTTGCAACAGGAATTTCAGTAATAACTGCTAAGCTAGGTGATATAGAAGCAGAGGGGTCTTTAATACTTGAATCTATTGGAGATTTTGTTCATGCCCCTATTCCCACCAGAAACCCTAACGATGTAATCTCAATTTTTAGTAACCAATACAATGATGTGCCTGTTGATTTTTATAATGGTTTCTGGCAGCCATTTCAGACTACACTATCAGCTGACTTTACTATAAATGGAGATGACATTTTAAATTATTATAATTTTAATTTTGTGGGGATTCAGTTCTCAAATCCAACAGTTGATGCGACTTCAAAACCTAATTTACATTTAAATATGTACATACCGGGTGAAGTACCATCTAATCTTGACTTTTTAATAACCATACGTGATTTTGGACCCGACCAACAAGATGGCGGAGGCGATGATACATTTCAACAAGTATTCTTTAATTCATCACATTTTCAAGCAAATACATGGAGTACTTTGGAAATTCCTATCACTCTTGCAAATAAAAACAACTTAGGCTTAATTATTTTTGAAAATGTGAATGCCTCAACTTTAGACAATTTTTATTTAGATAATATTTATTTTTATAGAGATGGAACAGAACCCTCTCCAAATGTGGATGATTCTAATGCAACTCAAGTAGCTTTGCCTATTGGTTTTGAATCAACAACACTCACTTATGATATTATAGGGTTTGAAGGTGCAGAATCTGCTATTATTGACAATCCTGACCAAAGTGGTATCAATCCCACTTCCAGAGTACTGAGAACTACAAAAACACAAGGAGCTCAGTTTTTTGCAGGAACACTTCTCAATCTTGATGCACCCATCGATTTTTCAAGTTCCCAAAAGTTTAGGATGAAAGTTTGGTCACCAAAAAGTGGAATTCCCGTGAGAGTGCGCCTTGAGAATGCAGACAATTCAGTTGGTATTGAATTGGACGCAAATACAACAACCCAAAATGAATGGGAAGAACTGGAATGGAATTTTAGTAATTCTAATACAAACGCAAGTTTTGTGAGAATAGTCGTGTTTTTTGAGTTTGTGCCAGATTTACCAGGTGACGGTAGCACTTACTATTATGACGATATACAAATAATTGATTAATGATAAAACAATAAATTTTTGACTATGAAAAATAAATTTAAAAGCATCTTCTTAGTTGCTCTTGGCCTAACAATTTTTATAAGTTGTTCTACAGACGAGAAACAAGAGGTGGTAAATAACTTCAAAAATCTCGTTGTTTCAGATGAGTTTAATACTGACGGCGAAATAAACAGTTCGTTATGGACTTTTGATATAGGAAGAGGAGATAATGGTTGGGGAAACAATGAACTGCAATATTATACAGACCGACCCGAAAACATCAAAATTGAAGACGGTATGTTGCACATCATTGCCCGAGAAGAATCTTTCGAAGGTGCCAACTTCACCTCTGCAAGAATTAAAACGCAAGGCTTGTTTGAAAAACAATATGGTCGTTTTGAAGCTAGAATTCAATTGCCCTGGGGACAAGGAATTTGGCCGGCATTTTGGCTGTTAGGAAGCAATATTGGGGAAGTTAGCTGGCCACAATGTGGCGAAATTGATATCATGGAATATAGAGGCCAGGAACCCGTGAGAGTTGATGGCAGCATGCATGGGCCCGGTTATTCAGGAGGTGAGGCGGTTACAAAAAGTTTTATTCTGGAAAACGACCGGTTTGATACAGGTTTCCATGTTTTTGGAATTGAGTGGGGTCCGGACTTTATCAACTTTTATGTAGATGATGCTTTGTATAACCAAATTACTCCGGCAGATGTGCCGGGTGAATGGGTATTCAACCAACCCTTTTTCATTATTATGAATGTGGCTGTGGGTGGTTCTTATGTGGGTCCGCCAAACGCAGAAACTCAATTTCCACAAACAATGCTTGTAGATTATGTTAGAGTATATGAATAAAGCATTCAAAGTCATACTCTGCAAAAATTAAAATACAAAATATTTATTTGAAAACCATAAAAGGTCGGAGACAAATTATCCCGGCCTTTTTAATAGACAAGTTATTGCTTTGATAAAACAACTCTAAGAGTTTGTCATTAATAAGATGGTTTAGAATTAGTTTAATAAGTCAAGAATGAGCAACCAATTACCAATAATGAAAAAACAAAGCGTTTCAAACATAAACAAAAAAAGTGGACTCGATTATGTAGAAATTGATAAGGAGTATTATTATAAAATTAAAAATAATGATACCATGCGCCCCTTTTTTATGAGTGTTGTGAGTGACTCAAATCACTGGATGTTTATTTCAAGTAACGGGGGTCTCACTGCCGGAAGAAAAAACAGTGATAACGCATTATTTCCCTATTACACTGAAGATAAAATTACAGAATCTGCCGGTACAACCGGAAGCAAATCACTTTTTATTGTTGACCACAATGGCAGTAATTCCTTATGGGAACCTTTCTCTAAACGAACCAAGGCTATCTTCAAAACCACCCGAAATCTTTATAAAAACCGTTACGGAAACAAAATTATTTTTGAAGAAATAAATTACGATTTGGAACTCACTTTTAGATACCAATGGAGTTCTTCAGACAGGTTTGGATTTGTAAAAAAATCAACCCTTATAAATCACAATGACAATTCGCTAAACATATCGCTTTTAGATGGAATCCAGAATATTATGCCTTATGGCGTAAGCGCAGATCTGCAAAATCAAAGCAGCAATCTGGTTGATGCTTACAAACGAAGTGAATTGGAACCAAAAAGTGGTTTAGGCATTTTCGCTTTAAGCGCAATCATTGTTGACAAAGCAGAGCCCAGCGAAGCTTTAAAAGCAAATGTAGCCTGGACTCTTGGATTGGATAACCCCACTCATTTACTTTCAAGCTTACAACTGGATGAATTTAGAAATGGGAAAAACCTCATTCCTGAAAACGATATTAAGGCTGAAAAAGGGGCCTATTTTGTGCATAAAAAAATTAAACTTAATGCAAATGCTCAAACAGAATGGTTACTTATAGCCGATGTAAATCAAAACCACAGCTCCATAGCTTCACTTATTCATCAAATCAAAAACAACTCTCAACTCCAAAAGGAAATATTTGAAGATGTCCAGTTAGGTACTCAAAAACTTTTAAAATTACTAGCCTCTTCAGATGCTATTCAACTCACTTCAGATAGAGCAAGAGATACCAGACATCTTGCAAATACTCTTTTCAACATCATGAGAGGGGGGATTTTTGATAACAACTATCAAATAGAAAAGTGGGATTTTGAAAACTACCTTTCCGGTGCTAATAAAAAAGTTTCAAGGACCAGTGAAAAAATCCTACAAAAACTACCCGATACTTTTGCGCTTTCAACACTAAAAAAAATAGGTTATGAGAGTGATGACAAAAACTTTAAAAGACTTTGCCTGGAATATATGCCGCTCAAATTCAGTAGAAGACACGGCGATCCCAGCAGGCCATGGAATAAATTTTCTATCAACACACGCAATGAAGTCGATGGCTCAAAAATATTAGATTATGAAGGCAACTGGAGAGATATCTTCCAAAACTGGGAAGCCCTCGCTCTTTCATATCCCGAGTTTATTGAAAGTATGATTCACAAATTTCTCAATGCAACCACTTTTGATGGTTACAACCCATACCGAGTGACCAAAGATGGTTTTGATTGGGAAGTTATTGAAGAAAACGACCCCTGGTCTTACATTGGCTATTGGGGTGACCATCAAATCATCTATTTACTAAAATTCTTGGAACTCCAGGAAAATTTTAAACCAGGCACACTCCAAAGCTTTTTTGACAAAGACTTGTTTGTCTATGCGAACGTGCCTTACAAGATTAAACCATACAAAGACCTCTTAAAAAACCCAAAAGACACCATTGAGTTTGATTATGAACTTGATGAAAAATTAAATATCAAAAAACAAGAATTAGGAGCAGACGGCTTTTTGCTTAGAGACGAAAACCAATTTATTTGTAAAGTCAATTTTATCGAAAAAATGTTGGCAACCGTTCTTGCAAAAGTATCAAATTTTATCCCTGAAGCAGGAATTTGGCTCAACACCCAAAGACCTGAATGGAACGACGCAAACAATGCCCTGGTTGGAAACGGTGTGTCGATGGTAACGCTCTATTATCTGAGACGCTTTTTGAGTTTTTTCAATAAAATTGTTTCAGACTCAAACCACAACAGTGTAGAAATTTCACAAGAACTCTATGATTATTTTGAAAAAGTTGTCAAAACCCTCAAAGCGCATGAACCTATTCTTAATGGAAAAATAAACGATTTAGAAAGAAAGAAATTCCTGGATGGATTAGGTATGGCTGCCTCTTCTTACAGAACAACGATATACAATAAAGCGTTCTCCGGGAGAAAAAGTACTCTGGAACTTACAATCCTTAGAAAGTTTATTGATGTCACACTAAAATTTATTGACCACACCATCATTGCAAACAAACGCTCAGATAACCTCT